>JAGQVX010000015.1 GCA_020437755.1 Flavobacteriales bacterium | reverse complement strand
CTAACCCGTAAAACATGGTCACTCTCCACGGAAGAACGATTAGTTCGTCTGAACGCATTTTGTCGCGGATGGTTTAACTATTTTAAGCTAGCCGACGCAAAGAAAAGCTTTAGGCAACTGGACGAATGGATACGAAGCCGACTACGCTATTGTATCTGGCACCAATGGAAACACATACGAACAAAGTTGAATGCTTTAGTTAGCATGGGAATACCAAAAGCCAAGGCTTATCAATGGGCAAATACCCGCAAGGGTGGTTGGCGTGTATGCCATAGCTTTATTCTTACCCGGGCTATCACCATCGACCGTCTCCACAACTTTGGCTACATCAGCTTATCGCAATTGTACTCTTTGAGATTATCTACTTAATGAACCGCCGTATACGGAACCGTACGTACGGTGGTGTGAGAGGACAGATAGGGAACTAATCCCTATCTTCCTACTCGATTGCCGAATGGCTAAATGGCTTAATTCAATGTGTCCCTTTTCAATTGTGAATTGTGGATGCGCAACTGACCGAGAAGAATCACCATGGTGCCCATGTAAAGGGGAATTAACGGGATCTTAAAGCGCACCAACGCTCCAAAATTGGATGTGGTAACACCGATCATGAAGGCAAACATTACGCTGAAAAACAGACAATACATAATGATGGGATTATCCACTATAATGCGCCACAAACTGCGCCATCGGATGGAGATCAATACCAAAAGGGTAATCCCCAGTATGATCAGGTTTTCCAGGCCGGAGAGGAGCATAACCACGTTGTTGCTCTCCCAGAGAAATGGTCGGTAAAGACCCGCAACTGTGGCCTGAGGGAATTTGGAAAGAATGCTCGTAGGCGTCGCCTCCAATTCACCTATATCGAATGAACTTCCGTCGTAGTATTCTTGTTTGAGATCATTTTGAATAACGACAGCTGTTTTCAGCGCGCGTTCGGGAGCGAATTTACCTAATGAGTCGCCCATAGTAACAAGCGCGCCATAGCTTCCAAGTATAATTACCAGGTAGATGAACGGTACCATGATGTATCGGAAGAATTTATTTCGAATCCGGCGAATGCGGGCGTAGAACATCCAAACCAGTGTGCACGGCAGAAGGATCATGAGAATATAAGGCTTGATGTTCAAGATGAAGAATCCACTTACGATGAGCAATACCGCATTCCACACACGATGGCCGTGTTTGCTGATGAGTCGTTCCGTTGCCACTACGAAATAGCATGTTAAGGCTAGCGTGAATGAATCCTTCAAAATTCCCGACCCCCAGAATACAACACTGGGCATAAACAAAATAGCCAGTGCCAGTTTACCCTCATTACCCGGAAAGTAGCGATTGAACATGAGGTAGAGTTTCCATAAGCCGCCATAGGTTGCTACTGAGACCAGCACGGTTGTAAGGAAGTAGCTTTTCATGCCCAGAAGCATAAAAGGCACAAGCAGTTTAATCACCATGCGTGTTTTGCTTTCGGCAAACATGTACCAAAGAGGGGATCCCGTTTCTCCGGTAAAAATACTTTTGACTTCCTGCGTGCCACCTTCAATATAGGCTGTGACGAAGTCGCTGAAGTTGTTGGTGAATAAGTTACAAAAGGCAAGTGCACATTCGTAATAACTTGTTGTGTCCCCACCGCTGTAGTAAAGTGTGTAGATTACCCCAAAGACGATTCCACCAATGACTTTGGCCCACAGTCCCCAAAGGAAGTAACGATAAGCAGAATTATACGAGATGTGCTTCCTTTTGATATATCCCGAAAGGAGGAAAAGCACCACGATGATCAGGAAAAGCATGGGGTATTCCCACACCTCTACGGGAACTTTGCCGTATGTAAACGTTTTGATGTACACCTGATTCAGTCGTATGAGGTCAAAAGTACGATCATATTCCTAGTGTTTCAATCAAACAAATAGGATACTAATGGTGGTATTGCTCACCTTTGAGAATGGTCATGGCCCGGTAAATCTGTTCCAGAGCGATAAGTCTGACCATTTGATGCGAAAAGGTCATCTCAGAGAGGGCTAGTTTTTCGTTTGCCCTTTGATACATTCCATCGGAAAAGCCATACGCACCTCCAATGATGAACACCACGCTGCGGGCCGTTTTGTGAAACATACTTTCCATTTGACCAGCAAATCGAGTAGAGGAATAGGTCTTTCCTCGTTCATCGAGCAGGACCACCCAGTCGGACGGGTCAATTTGTGCCAAGAACCGTAATTCTTCTTCGGTTTTGAGTTTGTCCTGCGGTAGTTTCCCAGCACCCTTGACGAGGGGCAATTCCAGGTATTCAAATTTGCCGTAGTGCTTCAATCTGTTGAGAAAAATGTCCATTCCTTCCTTGATATAGGCATCTTGGGTTTTTCCGATGGAAATGAGTTGAATCTTCATGTTGAAAGCACTTCGTTAATGGCTTGTTGAAAAGCTGTTTAAGGCGGTGCCGCAAAATTGACTATTTTTAAACTTGCTATGCATCTTTGGCGTAATATTTGCTTGCCCAAGAACAAATTTAAAGCAATGAGAATACTGAGTATTTTGCTTTTTCTCTCCATAGGATTTCTGGCCCGGAGTCAGGATCAGGTTACTGCGGATGTTTCGCGTGCCATTGGCAACGGAAACGCCGGACAGGTGGGCCAGTACTTCACTCCAAATGTGGACGTGGCGATTCTGGGGAGAGAGGAAATGTACTCTAGCAGTGAGGCTACTGCACAGCTTCAGCGATTCTTCAGCAGCCACCAGGTGATCAGTTTTGAGGTGAAGCACAAAGGAACTTCGAAGCTTGACGATCAATACCGCATTGGAGATTTGAAGACCGCCAAGGGTGAATTTAGGGTCACATTCTTTATGAAGAAAACTCCACAAGGCATGCGAATAAAACAAATTCGTATTGAAAGTGCCGATGATGGATTTTAATGGATAAAGCATTCAAGTCAGGGCTCCGCCATAGGTGGGGCCCTGTGTATTTACAGACTTTTTTGTAGACCTGCGGAAAATCATGAGTAGTATTCGATCAGCTCTTATTTTCTTTGCATGCTAAAGACTATCGCATGAACCAAACAGAACAATGGATTGAATTGGCAATTGCCGAGGACCTTGGGGACGGAGATCATACCAGTATGGCGTGCATTCCGGAAGATGCGCAGGGGAGAGCCCGGTTACTGGTAAAGGAGGATGGTGTGTTGTCGGGGATGGAATATGCGAAGACTATTTTTAGTCGAGTGGATCCGTCGTTGAGTGTTACTGCAATATTAAGTGATGGTGACATCATCAAAAAAGGTGATATCGCGTTCACGGTTGAAGGTTCTTCCCGTTCCATTTTGGCAGCCGAGCGCCTGGTGCTCAACGTCATGCAGCGCATGAGTGGTATTGCCACGGTAACGCATCGTATAGCAGAGTCCATATGCCACACCCGGGCTCGTATATTGGATACGCGCAAGACTACCCCGGTTCTACGAAAACTGGAGAAGGAAGCCGTTTTACATGGAGGAGGGACGAATCATCGCATTGGATTGTACGACATGATTCTCATTAAAGACAATCACATTGATTACGCAGGAGGAATAGCTCAGGCAATAGAACGTACCAAGGAGTATCTCAACAATCTGGGTAAGGATTTGCGCATTGAAGTGGAAGCTCGTGACATGGAGGAAGTGCGCCAGATATTGGGCGTAGGAGGGGTAGACCGGATCATGCTTGACAACTTCGCTCCTTCGCAAATTGTGGAGGCTGTATCATTAATCAACGGTCAAGCGGAAACGGAAGCTAGCGGAGGTATTCATGAGGGCAATATTGTACCCTATGCAGAGGCGGGAGTGGATTTCATTTCTATGGGTGCACTGACCCATAGTGTGAAAAGCCTTGATCTAAGTTTGAAAGCCTATTGAGCATGTTGAAGAAGCTCTGGAATCGAATTCTGTTTTCGGCACCTGTGCGTGCTATGATCCGTATTGCCGATAGTATTCGTCCGTGGGGTTTTGAAGGCTTGTCCCTGTTTTACGTAATGCGCTTTTTTGTGGAAGGACTGCAGAAGGGTGCTGTTACAACCAGGGCTGCGGCTATTTCGTTTCGCCTATTTCTAGCCGTATTCCCTGCTTTGATATTGTTGCTTTCCATAATTCCACTGGTTCCAATTGATGACTTTCAAGAGAGTTTGTTCAGCAATATCCAGGGATTTTTTCCCGGGGACACCTTCGATTTGGTGGAAACTACGCTGGACGATTTGATCAATCGAAAGCACAACACCCTGCTGTCGATTGGTTTCTTGTTGGTGTTGTTTTATTCGTCGAGCAGTGTAAATGCCATTCTTACCGGATTCAGTGGGTCCTACAATGTGGAGCACAAAGGAAACCCGGTTGTTTTCAGATTACTTTCCCTACTGCTAATGTTGGTTCTTACCATATTTATTCTGATGGCTGTGGTGCTCATTATTTTCAGTGGAATGGTGTTCGATTATCTGAAAGAATTCAATTTCATTCCGGACGATGGCATCATCTTGTTGTTGAACATTGCCCGGTGGTTGATCACCTTGTTCCTGATATACATGAGCATCTCGACTTTATACAACGTTGGGGATTATAAGGGACGCAGATGGAAGACCTTTTCTGCCGGTGCGTCATTTGCAACCTTGTTTTTCATCATTGCATCATTGGGGTTTGCCTGGTTCGTGAACAATTTTGCGCAGTACAACACGCTATATGGGTCACTCGGGACGTTGTTGTTGTTGTTGATTTGGATTAATTTTAATTGTAATATCTTGTTGCTCGGCTTTGAACTCAACGCCAGTATTGGTCGCGCAAAGTCAGAATTTGAAACACGACTTACCACAATGTCATGAAAAAGATCATAACCACACTCGCTTTCTTTTTTATTGCTGTTTTAGCTTTTTGTCAGTCGCCAGTCGGCAAATGGAAAACCATTGATGACGAGACGGGAAAGGCCAAATCCATTGTAGAGATCTACATGAAAAATGGCAAATTGTATGGACGCATCCTCGAGCTGTACAGGGAGCCGCACGAAGTTCAGGATCCCTACTGCGTAAAATGTGAAGACGACCGCAAGGACAAGCGCATTGTGGGAATGGAGATCATTCGTGATTTGGAGGCGGATGGTGATGAATGGGAAGACGGAACCATTTGCGACCCGAAGGACGGTACCATCTACGATTGTAAGATTTGGGTGGATGAAGATGATCCTAACAAACTCCAGGTGAGGGGATATTTGTATTTCTTCTTCCGCACCCAAACCTGGGTGAGGGTTTAAAGCAGTTGAACAAGAAGGTTTTCTGAGGCTTTCCTTGGCAAATGCGTCTGCTATTTTTTCCGCAGGATATATTTGTTTGCCATCGCATGCAATTCGTCGGAAAGGCGGAAATGATATGCCACCAGGGCAAATGTGATGGTGACCAAGCCGGATTTAATGGCAATTGCCGCAATGGGAGAAATACCTAAAGGCAGGAAATAGACCAAAGCTCCTGATAATACTAGAAGAGCGGTAATATTGAAGGACTTGTCCATTTGGTGAATACCAAAACGCCCGAACACATACCATGTTTTTACCACGTTATAAACGAGGAAAGTTATGGCCGTTGCCAAAGCTGCCCCATTGATACCCATATTCAGGTAATGAGGATGGATGAAGAAGTAATTGGTCACCATCGTAAGAACTACCAGACTTGTATTTATGGCGAGATTGGCACGGTAGTATTTGGAGTAGATGATAATAGCTCCATTGACCCCTGAGGCCAGGGCGAATAACTTCGAAATACCAATAAACAGCACAACCCATTTTCCACCTCGGAATTTCTCCGGAATGAGCAGCATGATTTCATCAATATTGGCCCATACCATAGCGAAAATGAATCCGCCGATCAACAATTGGGTAACGCTGGATTTGCGATAAACACTTGCCAGTTCGAGCCAATTTTCCTCGTGAATAGCTTTTGATACGACGGGGTTGGCGATAACAGAGATGCTTTTTTGGGGAATCATGGCTACCGACCCCATATAAAAGGCTATGGTATAGAATGCGATATCCTTCAGTCCGGCAGCTCCTAGAATGGCAGCGAGCATAATAATATCGAGATTCGCCACAATAACAGCCGCGCCTCTATCGAGGATTGAGTACGCTCCATAGTTTAGGATTTCCTTTTTGTTGAGGTCTTGAAAAGAAAATCTTAAGCGTAGACCATTGGCCATGCTTTGCCACAAAATGATGAGAAATTGCAATCCGTAAATGGCGGTATAGATGTAAAGTAGTTGAGTGAAACTGATCCAACCCAATGCGAAGGCCAGCACAATGAGCAGGTATCCCACTTTTTGGAACATGTCGTTTAACATTTGGAATAGCGTCGTTTTAAATATTGACGCCATATACCCATAGAGGGAGATGAAGAGCGTTTGGAAGGTCATGAGAACGAAGGCGATGGTGTACTCGCCTCTCAATTCAGGAGCCTTGTTTCCGAGCCAATCCTGCAATTCAACCGGACCTAGAAAAAGAATGGCACCCAAGATCAGTAGTAATGACAACGGGATTGCCAGAGCGAAGGTAACCATGGCATCTCGTTGCCTCCCTACCATTCGGGGATAGAAGCGCGAAATGATTTGAGGTGCTCCGATGCACAAAAACTGAGCACCTGTAAGTGCGTAGGCCGTAATGAGTTTAATTAAACCCCAATCATCAGGAGAATCTTCAAAAACCCTTGGAAGTATGAGCACGGTATTCACGGCACCTGCAATTGTGCCTATTGCAATACTTAGTGCATTCCATGATGCTTGTCTGACAATAATACCCATGAGCCGTTTCGAGAATCGGGGGCAAGGTCGCTAATTCCTGCGAACATCCCACAGATTTGTCGGAAAGCCCATCATCATTGTTTGATGAATATCACAGTATCAGAGAACTCTGAATCGGAGTGAAGTATAGTGGCAATGTAGGTTCCTTGCGCCAGATCACTGATATCTATAGAATCAACTCCACTACGGACATTGACATCCTTCACGATTCGCCCTGATTGCTCTTGAAGCACGACGCGGAATGAATCGTTTTCTAGTCCTTTAACACTGATTCTGAATGATGAATGGGAAGGATTGGGATAAAGTACTGCGCTATATTCTATTCGCTGAACACTTTCTTCCACGGCAAGTGGATTTCCCGAACAAAATTGAAGTATCTCGTCTTCTGTCAGCGCACGGTCCCACATGGCGAGTTCATCAATTGTGCCCCACTGATAGGTGGTGGGAAATTCTGAATTTGCAGGAATACTGCCAATGGCACCCGGTTCATTGATATACTGTACTTCCATGCCTCCCGACCCCGAATAAACGCCCCCGGTTTCGTGACAATCCACATAAATGTTCATGTCCAATCCGTTGGTGATGACGCAGACAATATGATACCAAATGCCCACTTCAAGCTCGGTGTCACTTACTTTACTTCTTCTGTTCGAAGCTGATGCATTGCCTGAATTGTCGCCAAAGTTCAACGATATTTTGCCTGAATTTGCAGCAGATACCCCGATCCAAACGCCCGTGTAATTGTTGTAGTCATGTTCAGTTGCAATAATGCGGTTTTCCAATTGCATCTGGGATTCCAACTTGATCCAAAACGCTATGGTAAGCGGGAAATCAGGTTTTAGGAGCGGATCATTGGGGAGTGTGATTTCATCATCTATGCCATCAAAGTACATGGCACTTGAAGGCGTGTCGAATCGATCCGGGGCCGCCTCTGCGCCTGAAATGGTTCCATGAAGATCGTTTCCCGAAAGGTCTTCGGCAGTGCCGTTTAAAGGATAATAGCAAATCAAACCATCGGTAATTTCTTGCGCGGAGGTTAGCGCTGTGAAGAGAATCGTGGAGAGGATCGTGAGGTAGAGTGCCTTCATAATAGTAGTTTGCCCCAAATTACGCATTTTGGAGCGCTTCCCGAAGCTCTTTTGATCTGCGAGAGAGGGGGAAATTTTGTTGAATGCGTTGCCGAGGGTTTTTGGAACTGCCAGAAACCGTTTGGACTATGGCCGTAAGTTCATCCACGTCCTTGTGCTGAAGAAGATAACCTTCCTCTCCAATAATTTCAGGAATGGCGGCAACATTGCTTCCTATGGGGACACAGCCGCAAAGCATGGCTTCACAAAGTGCATTGGGAAAGCCTTCAAACATGCTAAGTTGCAAATAGTACTTATGTTGATTGTAAAAGGCTACCAATTCGTTTTGGGGCACATTGGGCAACAAGTGAACATTTTCAGGAATTTGGATATCAGTCGGGAGCTGGCTTACCACTGTAAAATTCAGGTGTGGATTGCGGACAGCAAAATCAAAGATGAGATCGAGGCCTTTTCTCCTGAATGAAACGTGACTCAGATGCGCTGCTACTGTAAGAAAGCTTAGTGGCCGCTCTTCCCAGGGAGTCAAGATGTGAAATCGGTCGTGGTCGTATCCATTCACGATTTCGACTACCTGAGTGGTGATCTCGGGACAAAACGCCCTGAACCCCTGTTGAACGTGCTGTACCTTGTCGTATGTGTAGGTACTTGATTCGAGGGAACGGTGCACCGGCAAGATTAAATTTGCCATGGATAGACTCCTACAAGTGGCCCATGCCAATGGTTGTCTGATAAAATGTCCGTAATTAATTTCGGGCAGACAGGCGCCATCCGTGCCAATAACGATGATGACACATTTGTGCTTTCCCCATTTACCGAGCAAAGCAGGAACGAGCGAAAGGTATCCGGCCGATTGGGTGACGACCAGATCATACCTTTTAAAAACCAATTTGAACAATAATTTGGCGAATGCCGAGATCGTCTTCCACTTAGGCTTGCTGTTAAAGTGATGATCCTCCACATCCCATACTTCCTTAAGAATATCAACATCGCGCCTCACGAAGGTTGAGTCCTGGTCGAAGACCATCAGGATGCGTTTTTTGGTGGAAGATGAGCGTGTCATTGTTCGAACAAAGAAACGAGCATGAGTCAATTCTGGCAAGAATTTTAATTGTTTTGTAGTCTATGCAAAATGCAAATGCGAGCGTATTCATCATTAATGCAGTTTTAACCAACAATGGCGATGCTGCGTTGGTCTTTGGGCTTCATGATGCACTTCGGAAGGAAGGTGTGAGCAGCACAATCTTGACCATGCATTACGATCAAATCAAGGATTTCTACGGCAATTATCCCCTGGTGAGAGATCGGTCTTCAGCGTGGATTTTCATCAAGCTACCTTGGTTGAGGAGTGTTTTTGCACGTTGGCAAATGAAAACGTTCCCAGCTTTTAGAGAGGCTGCAGTCATATTGGGGTGTCCGGGAGGTTACATGAATTCGACTTATGGAGTAGCTAACAAGCTGGCGCTTTTCCGCGAGGCAAAGCAAAAAGGAAAAAGAAGTGCTATCTACGCTCAGTCATTTGGCCCGTTTACGGCTTTTGATCAGGAGTTGATGAGGAGTTATCAAGGAGACATTGACGTAATGATGGCACGTGATGGGTGGTCGGTTCAGAATCTGGTGGAATGTGGGGTTGATGCCACTCGTATCATGCAGTCCAATGATGCGGCTTTTTTATTGGACGACTTGTCGTCGCTGAATCAAAGTAGAAGGGTTGCTGTTTCGGTAAGAGACTGGAAGGCGGATGGAAGAGACACCAAGGTGTACGAGCGCATGATGGTAGCTATGATCGAAAGTGTGGTGATGGATGGATACGATGTGGTCATGTTATCCACATGTCAGGGATTACCGGGCTACGTAGATGACAGTAAGTGTGCCCAACGGATTGTGGGCTTGTTATCTGATGACGTACGACAGAACGTACAGGTCGATTCCGGGTATCATACATTAGATGAATTGAGGGAGTTGTTGAGGCATTTTCATTTTACCATTGGCACCCGGCTGCACATGTGCGTGCTATCCATGAAAAGTGGGACTCCAGCTTTGAATATTAGCTATGAAGAAAAAGGTAGGGCTATGTACGAATACCTTGGGTTTAAGGAGTATACTATTGACTACAA
This sequence comes from Flavobacteriales bacterium, assembly GCA_020437755.1. Classification (GTDB taxonomy): domain Bacteria; phylum Bacteroidota; class Bacteroidia; order Flavobacteriales_D; family Sanyastnellaceae; genus JADFAK01. The sequence continues at coordinate 31,808 of JAGQVX010000015.1, read as the reverse complement.
TGGTGATTCCGAGCAGGCCGTGGCTGCGCTAAAGAAATTCGGGGAACGTATTGAGGAGCTCCGTCCAAAGGTATGGGATGCTATGCAGCATCAGCACACTAAGGCTCTGGAACATCTTCGCGACCTTTTAAAGTGCCTTGGGGTCAAGCCGCAATAATCTCCAAAATCCGCTCGGTGGCTTTGCCGTCCCAAAGAGGAGGGATGATTCCTTTTTTGGTCATGTTGGTGGTCATTTTAGAAAGTACTGTGCGAGCGTCACGAGGAACAAGTTCGTTGGTGCCCAATTCACAGGTCACAGGGCGTTCGGTATTGTCGCGAATGGTAAGGCAGGGTACCTGACGAAATGTGGATTCTTCCTGGATGCCTCCGCTGTCGGTAAGGATCATGCGGGTGTGCTTGATGAGTTTTTGGAATGCAAAATAATCGAGGGGATCGGTTATGGTGAGTCGGGAGAGGGCTTCAAAATCGCTGCGTAAATTGAATTCGTCGATTTTTTTCCATGTGCGCGGGTGCATGGGAAATACGACATTGAAATCGGTTGTGGCACCTTGGAGGAGGTCTCGAATGAAGATCAATCCCGCCTCATTATCCACGTTGGAGGGGCGGTGCATGGTCATGAGTAGGTAAGGCATTTGGCGGATGCCGAGATCTTCTAAAATTGTTGATTGTTCAATTTCCGATTCGAATGCCACCAGGGTGTCGATCATGGTATTTCCCACAAAATGGAGCTGCTCCCGACGGGTGCCTTCGAGGAGGAGGTTGTCCATTCCGCTTTGTTCGGTAATGAAGTAGGTTTCGGTAATTTCATCGGTGAGGATGCGATTGATCTCTTCGGGCATAGTGCGGTCGTGGCTTCTCAATCCGCTTTCGAGGTGGGCCAGTGGGACACCCGCTTTATTGGCGGCAAGTGCGGCGGCCAACGTTGAGTTCACGTCACCGGGAACAACGAGCAGGTCAGGTTTCCAAGCGTCGAGGAGTTCACCGATCTTCATGGTGATCTCTCCCATTTGCATGGAGGGTAACCTGGACTCTAGGGTTAGGTAATAATCGGGTTGAAGGCCAAACTGCTCAAAGAAAACACTCGACATCAGTCGGTCGTAATGCTGTCCGGTGTGGACAATGCGTATTTCCAGATTCGGGTGGTTGCGCGCGCATTCCTTGAAGCGTGTCACCTTGATGAAATTGGGGCGAGTACCAACGGAAATGAGGATCTTCTTTTTCATGGGGTCCTGTATATCCCCTTTTGAACGAGCAAGTGCGTTGTGCGGTTTGCCTAAAGAAGTTGGAATTGTTGTGCGTTATCGGCGGTCGGAATGTGAGTGGTTTCCCACAACTTCTTCCATAATAGCACTTAGCTGCTGAGTTAGGTTTTGCCTGGTGAATCTGTCTAGATGCTGTACCGGAGTCGGTGGTGTATCGGTGCAAAAAGCCGTATACAGCTGATCAACCATTTGCCGAATGGCCACTTCATCTTCGTAATCAAATGCAGCCGGAATTCCACATGAGCGCAGGAGGTGCGATAATTCACCATCTACCGGGCCAATAGCCAGAATTGGGCGACCACTGTTGAGGTATTCGAAAATCTTTCCGGTGAGAATCATCTTTTGATTGGACGTGCGATTAACCACCAAAAGCAGCACTTGAGCCCTCAATTGTTGTTGGATGACTTCATCATGCGGCAAATAATCGACCCGCTCCAGTTGTTCGCCAAGTCCCAGGGACTCGAGCTCTTTTACAATGCTGATGTCGGTTTTGCCAATAGCCTTAATCCGCAGATCGCGCTTGAAATTGTCATCATTCCGGCACTTATCCGCCAGGACTTTCCATAGCATTGACGGATTTCGCGAGGAGGTGAAAGACCCGATATGGGCAATGGTAAATTGCTCGTCGGGCTTCAACGATTGCTGGGAAGTATAGTCGGCGCTGTCAAAGCCATTGGGTATGGCGGTCATGGCCCGGGTATCAGCCAGTTGCGACATAGCTTCCTTCATCACTTCGCCAACTACCAGCACATGGTCGGCATCGGAGAGTACCCTTTTTTCGAGGCGGTGGTGCTTGTTATCGGCGCGTTTGGTGAGGAGCAGGTCATCGTAGAAATCGATTTGCGTCCACGGGTCGCGGAAGTCAGCAATCCACGGCGTGTTGAGGTTTTTTTTCACACCGTGTGCAATGAGGTGCATACTATGGGGTGGCCCCGTGCTGATCATAAGGTCAACCGGATGCTGTTTCAGGTAATTCGTGAGGAATTTAATCGACGGTCGAATCCAGAATTTTCGGGCATCGGGAATGAAGAAGTTTCCTCGAATCCAGCGAGATAGATGTTCCAACTTGCCCGGTTTTTCATCGGTGGTTATGAATCCGGCATTGATGCCTTCGTTTTTATCCTGACCGATAACGCGCTTGTAAATGGAATAGGGTTCCCAGATCGAGGTACGAATGATTTCAACTTCTTTAGGCACATTCGAAAGGAGCGATTCATCAATAGAGGGAAACTCCGGGTTTTGGGGAGTGTAGATCACCGGCTTCCATCCAAGGTCAACCAGGTACTTCACAAATTTCAACCATCGCTGTACGCCCGATCCACCGCTCGGTGGCCAGTAGTAGGTGATGATTAAGACCCGCTTTCCATGTTCCATGGCTGCAATATTACGGATGTTTATGGGGATGGGGGATCTTCCAAATTGTACTTTCAAATGCTAGCCCACACAATACTTGCAGTATTTGCTTTTCGGGTTGTGCATGTACTCCTGTTCGGGATCAAGAATCATGGCAATAATGCCATGGAGTTCTTCCTCAAAGCTGGATAAATGCTCAGCCGTGATGAATGGAGAATAATCGATGGTCAGCTCCACCAAACCACCCGAAAGCGCACGTGTACTGGCGATTCCTGCCGTGAGCACGTCCTTGTTTCCCGTGTCCTGACTGAAAATGTAGGCATAGTACAACAATTGACGGGCGTGGTCTTTGATTTTGTTGGTGAGTTCGGCTGTTGATTTTAATTGTGCTCTTGATGTACTTGAAGTCCCTGTTTTGTAGTCCACGATGCGCAGCTGACCATTGACCCTGTCAATACGGTCAATTTCACCTGCCAGTCGGGCATTGAATTGAAATTCTCCTGTGTCTACAGGCAGGGAGTGCTCATACTTTTTTTCCAGTGCAACGATCTCAATGCGGTTTCCGGCCTTAATCTGTGCGATGTCCCAGGCAATCACCTTTCTCACTTGATCGGCACTCATTTTATTGGCCAAGAAGTTCAGTCCGCGGTCCAGGTTTTTATTGGAGCGCAGTGCTTTGGCGAAGTGATAGTCTACCCTTTCAGTAATGAGTGGAATTTGGTTTCGAAGTTCGTCTTCCGTGAGCTTTTTATGGATAAATGGTTCATACAAATCGAAGAGCACCTGGTGAATAACGGTTCCCATTTCAGAGACGGTGATATTGTCTTCCAATTCTTCCGGTTCGCCAAGTCCAAATGCGTTTTGAATAACAAAGTTGAGGGGGCAGTCGAAAAAGCTGTTGATGCGCGACGGGCTGAGGCTTCGCTCCATGCTCTTGATCAACCGTTCCCGAATGGAGTCCTTCGCGCCGAGTACAACATCCGAAGGCACACTGTCGAAGGAAGTATTTTGGACGTAGATTGCCTCGGCGTTCATACCAAAGTCTACGCGCAGTTGTTCTATAAAGTGGCTGCGTTCGCCACTGCCCAGGATGTCTCGTTGGGCGCTGTAGAGGATGTCAACCCGTTCGGAGCGGTGCAGCAAGCGGTAGAAATAGTAGCTGTAAATCGATTCCCGATCATGATGGGTTGGCAGCTTGAATGCCTTACGCAAATCAAACGGGATGAACGAATTACTTGCCGGTTTTGCCGGTAGGAATCCTTCGTTGGCGCTCACGAGTATCACATGATCGAAATCCAGGGTCCGGGTTTCGAGCATCCCCATTATTTGCAGACCGTCAAGGGGTTCACCTACGAAAGAGAGTTCTTCCTTTCCAATGAGTCCGTAAAACATATCCCGAACGGTGCGGAATTGTTCAATAACCCCATATATATTGACCAACTGACTCAATTCTCTAATGCTCGAACTGATGTGGAACAAAAACTCCCGATTCCAGGAATCGAGGATGTTGGCCGCGCGGAATAGGCCGCACATATCCACCAGAAATTGGAGCAAATCGTCTACTGAATTCAAATGAAACAGCCGTTCCAATTCTTTTTCTATCGTCGCATCCGAGTGGCAGCTTGTCCAAAGTTCCAGATCAACTACGGAAGCTTTGGCCTTGATCAGGGAGGCTTGTGTTTGTGCTGCATCGCCATCTTCGGCGGCATGAAGCTGGAAAACGGCATTTTGGAGGAGTCGCGACAATTGGGCATAGGGCATCATGCCATCGTTGTTGCGGCAAACGTCGGCCAGTTCGATTAGCGCTGCGAAGCATTGAAATACCGCATTCGTATGTGAAGGGTAGCCCATGGTAACGTTTACCCGGTCCAATTCAGGTGGGAGGGCCGACAAGGTAGGAGTGAGCAGGTTGTTGTCGCAAAGTACAATCGCCGATCGAATGCTGTTGTCTTGCGATCTATCGGCCAGCTGGGCGGCCATTTTGGACATTCCTGTGGTGCCGGCGCATTCGTATAGGGTAATCTCGGGCAGCGACTTGGCCAGGCGGGCCGGAACTTCCTGGATGCCTGTGAAATGCTTACTCAATCGGCGAAGGAAGAGCCCGGCTTCGTGTATGGCATTGCCCACATAGTGCTGGTCGGCATCCCAATGTACTGTGGTATTGGGATGTTCCGTGAGGTGACGAAAAAGCAGTTCTTCCGATGGTGACAAGGCGTTGAATCCCACCAGGTGAATGTGTTCCCATTGGGTCGGAAATTCCGTGTAGTGTTCGTTGTCGAGAACGTCGCGCTTGAGCGTTCCGGCGAGGAGTTTGCCGCGTTCCAGGCTGTCTCTTCGGAATTGGTCGTACAAGTGCCCAAGGTCGTCCCAGAATTGCAGGAAGTGTTCTTGTTCGCGGCTGAGGTTTTCGCCCGACAAGCTCCATTCTTCTATGTCTTTGATTTCCCGCAGGTTGGAGAACAATACCTTTCCATCAACGAGGTAGTTGTCGATGTCGTTGAAATCGGCGAGGGCATTTTTTCCCCACTTCCAAAATGCGTCGAACGGCTCATGGTCGGGACCGAGTTTTCGGTACGAGTTGAAGAGAAGGAAAGGTGTTTCTTCAGGAGCAATAAGGCTATGAGGACTCATTTCCTGAAACAGTTCTGAAATGGTCACGAAGCGCGGTGGCCAGTAGGCTTTTTGGTGGCACAAGGCCAAATGTTTTTTTAAAAAGACAGCCGATCGATGTCCGGGTACAACCACGAGGGTTGATCTCAGATCGGAGGGGTTTTGGTCATAGATGTATTGGGCAACTTCTTCGAGAAATGTGCGCTCTGCGCGAGAATTCATCGGCTATTTCTTCAGTTTAAATCCACTCTTGATGAAGGAAATATACTCTTTAAATCCTTCAGAAGAGGAGAACACCCGATTGATTTCTTTCCACAGTGAAGATTGCTCTTCTGGTGTGTTTGGAATTTGAGGTGCACGGAGTGCGCCTTCACTTTTGGCGGATGCCATATCAATGTTTTTCTCTTCGAGAATTTTCGATAATTCATCGGCAAGATCGAATTTTTCTTTGGCCTCCTTAACGTATCCCAATTGCTCTTCCAGCAATCCCAAATTATTGAGAGCCACGGCGTCTTCGGGGTCGAGTTCGATGGCGATGCGGTAATCAGCAATGGCCCCCTGAACGTCTTTCAATCCGGCGCGAATGTAGGCACGGCTGGAGTACCGATAGCTGTATTCGGGTTGCAAGCGAACTGCTTCATTCATCATTTGGAGGGCTTCGAGGGGCTTATTGAGATGGAACAGACAAACGCCCCAATCATGCCACACGTTGGGGTCATTGGGGTGCGATTTTGAAGCTTCCCGGTAAAGCTCGAGAGCTTCGTCAAACTTTTTTTCCCGGAGCAATGCCAGGGCTTTGGAATATTGTGGATAATCTTGCATCACCACAAAAGTACTAACGTGAGTTCAGACTTTCCACTTTATCGGAAATACGTCCATGGAGCGTCGTATTTCAGAATTGACAGCGAAGATCAATGTGTTGAGCGACAGATAGTTGGTTCGCGACATATTGAGCATGTTATTCACGCCCGCCAGTATCCGGAGAAGGTGTTGATTCGCAATTTAATCAACCTGGTTCCGCCCGCTGTGGAGTCGAGCCCGGAAGAGTTTGAAGCCGTAAAGTGAGGAGTTGATCCAACTAACCCCCAGATGTTAATCGATGCCCCGTGAGACGCAGTTGTACTATGGGGCATAGTGCTACCTTTGACGCATGAGCTGGACCCACAATGTTTCTCTGAAACCCTATAATACCTTTGGCATGGATGTGCTGGCAGCACACTGGGCGAGGGTGAGCAGTGTGGATGAATTGCCCGGTTTAATGGCACAGGTTCCCGACCCCTCTCGGGTATTGATTTTGGGTGGGGGCAGCAACGTGCTTTTGACCGGCGATGTGGATCGATATGTCCTCCACAACGAAATTCCAGACATAGAGTTGATTCGCGAGGAAGGCGATTTCGTATATGTGAAGTCGGGCGCAGGTGTGGTGTGGCACGACCTGGTCATGCATTCCATTGATCGGGGCTGGGCGGGAATTGAGAATCTCAGTCTGATCCCGGGTAGTGTGGGCGCGGCGCCAATGCAGAATATCGGGGCGTACGGCGTGGAGTTAAAGGAAGTTTTTCATGAGTTGGAGGCGTGGCATCTGACCAATGGCAGCCTTGATACCTTTTCACATGCCGACTGTGAATTTGGCTACCGCGAAAGTGTTTTCAAGCGGCGACTCAAGGGTAAGTATTTTATCACATCAGTGACGCTAAAGCTATCCAAAACCCCGCGTTTTCAAGTGAGCTATGGCGCTATTGAGGCTCAGCTCAAGGAAATGGGGGTAGGATCGTTAAGCATTGAGGCGGTGAGCAGGGCAGTAATTGCCATACGGCAAAGCAAGCTTCCCGATCCCCGGGTCATTGGAAATGCAGGTAGTTTTTTCAAGAATCCGGTGCTGGATAAAGCGCATTTTGAAGAGCTCCAGGCTCAATATCCTACCATTCCTGGATATCCGGTAGATGCAGGTCATATAAAAACGGCCGCGGGTTGGTTGATTGAGCAGGCGGGCTGGAAGGGGTATTCCGAAGGTGATTTTGGCGTCCACGACCGGCAGGCGTTGGTTCTGGTCAATCGCGGTCATGCACGCGGGAGGGATATTTACGACCTCAGTTCACGCATTATTTCTGACATCAACCGGCGCTTTGGCATCGAGCTGGAGCGCGAGGTCAATATTATCTAGTTTATTGTTCCAAGGGGTCTGATCGACGCAGTTCAGCCTTCTATTGAATCATCCATTGCACTTGACGGGTACGACTGCTCTGAATGACACGCACGGTATAGCATTGAGCTGCAAGTCCTGAGGCATCCATGTCAATCGTGGTCATCCCTGCGTTAAGAGCAATATTCCGGCGTTCGATCAATCGTCCTCGCGTATCCCAGATTTCGAGCACAGCCTTGTCATTGGCGTTGTTCCACACGTTTAAGGTAGCCGCTTCACGACTGGGGTTCGGGAAAATCACAATACCGTTGAGCAGTTCGTCTTCGTCCACGCCATTAATTCCATGTCCGCAATTGTCTACGGTTACCACATCGGAAGAGGGGCAAGGGCTGGTTACGGAAACGGAATAAGTGCCCCCTTCAAAAACCGTGTAGTTATGGTTCATGGTTCCGTCTTGCCACACCGGATCGAGATAGGTTTCTGACACGGTAAGAACTACAGCTTCATTATCGCACAGGTCGAAATTAGGTCCAAGCTCGATTGGTGCGGGGGGTGTAAGCAGGTTTATCGTATCGGTAAAGAGGCATTCGCCAAATGTGGTTTGCACCCAGTACGTCCCTGGCTCCTGCACCGCAAGTGTGGTGCTTTCAGAATCATCCTGCCACAAGTAACTGTCAAATCCGGTGCCTGCCTCCAGCAATTCGTCGGTATCCTCACAAAGGATGTGATCCTCCCCGAGGGATGGTGGATTCGCGTCGAGAGGATGTACGGTAAGAGTTCCGTTCCAGTTGCCGCAGTCGGTATGAACGGTAGCCTGCAGATCAAACGAATCCCCGGCGGGAACCTGTATTTCGATCACGCCCGGCTCCGGTTCGGTGTATGAAATGCCTTCGGGTACATTCCATGTAATGTTGTCGGTAATGCATTCAAATCCATCTACCCAATACGTGGCGATGGCCTGCGCGCAGGGTGTTTCGTTGCCTTCCACATACACCACTCTTCCGGTAATGTAGCTGCTGTAGTAATTGCCTAGTGAGTTGATCAGCCCACCAACTTCGTACACATCCAGTTCGAGCGTACTTTGACCAAATGGAAGGTTGGTGTTGTCAATCACAGCTATTTCACTTACGAGCACATCTTCAAGATAAATGCGACCGTCTGGACCAGTGGTGGGGTAGAAGAGAATGAGATTTTGATCCAGTTCAAAGTCCTGAGCATTGTCAAACCACAAATCTGGATCTTCCGATAAATCGATTTGAGAGATGGTGCTCGACAAATCCCCCCAATCCCAGAACAAGTATTTGCCGGATGGCGAAAATGCTGCTCCGAGAGCCAGGCCGGGAAGCGTGGACTCTTTGATCAATGAAAGTTCTCCTGTGGCATTGTCAAATCCGAGGATCAGCTCCCCATGGGCGATTAAATTTCCCCTTGGTGAGGCATTTAAAGCCGCCGAGAACATCACGCCCGGATTGGGAATGTTGGAGAAGACCGGTTCACCAATGCCTTCGGAAGTTACCGGAAACGACATGTATTGATCCACGACCTGATTGTAGGTAACAAGCCAAAAATCGTTCAGATTGCAGTGACGAATAGCGGTGAGGGATTCATTCAATGGATCGGCCAGGTGTATGTTTTTTTCATCCGTAACGCCCCCCAAGCCATTATCCAGACTGAGATCGATTACCGAATAGCTCAATCCTCCTTGCCAGTCGTTTTCGTCGGAGCCATTGTAAAACAGGTAATACGTGTGATCGCTTTGGGGAACGCCGACGAAGAGCGCACCAAAGTGACTGGAAGTGCTTCCCGTGAGGTTGTCGCCGTTGAGCATGAGTTCCAGGTTGGCGTTGAGAACGGAGGTTCCGTTGGTGACAAACAGCAGGTCCCCCGATGGATCGCACAGCGTTGTCTTCGTATGTCCTGTAAGGGGCGCTCCTTCGGAGATGGGTGTGGGAGGGGAATCGTTGAAGTCTAGTCCAAACATATTTCCACCTGCATTAAAGAAGTACCACAGATTGCTCTCCCTTCCCGAACTGCAACTGCCCACTTCTACCTGAACAGCATCCGAAAGACTGCTGCAGTTGAGGAAGAAGGCCTGCAATTGAACGGTGTGCGTACCGGGTTCGTCGAACGCGTAATTCAGGTCGGTAGAAGGATCAACGGGTTGACCATTGACCAGCCACATATAACTATCTGCATTTACGGAGGTATTCGTAAACGTTCCGGTTTCGCCGGTTGCCAGGTTGAGCGACTCAGTTGTGAATGAGGCTTCGGCTATGCAGGACACCTGTACGTTGTACGTGAGCGTTTGCGTGCAGCCCGGTTCGTCGTTGGAGAGGATCACCTCAAACGTGTATTCTCCCGGAGTATTGATCGTGTAAGTTCCTTCGTTGTTCGTATTGATTTCGACGCCATCAAGGGTCCACGAAGTGCTGGTTTGTCCAGTTGAGTTACTCACGAATTCGAGGTCTTCTCCCACCAGCAAGTCGGTTGAAACAACGGTTACGTCTATCATTATGTCTGATTCACATGGAGGCTCGCAGCCCATACTTTCGAGCAGCGACGCTCGAATTCCGGCCACAGTAGCTGCCATGCGGTCGGATTGTCCGGCGGTGAAATGTTGGAAGCATACCAATCCGCTGTAGTCCATGAAATTGGTTTGATCGTCAATCTGCTCGCCCAGTCCGCCCAGTCCAATGGCGCGAAACGGGTTATTGTCAGATTCATCGTCCCCGTCGGTTAGGCAGGAGTTGGTGCCATCAAGGCAAACGGTGTTGTTCAGGTGCTGATCAGGTGGCGTGTCGCACACGTGGTCGCCTGTGGTGAGGCAGTCATCGTTGGGACATCCCCCTTCAAAGGTATGGTACAATCCCAGGTAGTGCCCGCATTCATGAATGTGAACGCTGGAATGCTGGGCATTGGCGCCGAAGAAGGTCGCTTCACATACAACACCATCTTCCGGCAAGCCATGGCTATCGGGAAAAGTGGAATAACCCACCGTTCCGCTGTTGTTGTCTTCACGGGTTATTTCCCGGACAAGCCAAATATTGAGGTACTGCTCCTGATCCCAGTGGATTGTTTCTTTGAGATCGAGGTCTTCGGATGGAACAAGTAAGTCTGTCAGTCCTGCGGATTGTACACGGTTGATTCCTGTTGAGAATTCACCTTCGGGTGTGCGGGAAGCCAAACAAAACGAGATGGGAATGGACACTCCATTGACGGAGCTGTAGGGTCCTTCATTGGCAAAGGCCTGGTTGAGGTGCTCTATTCCCTGAATGACCTGCTCATCGGAAATATTCTCCGGGCCATTGTTGTGCACGATATGAACGACGACCGGAATTACAAATTCCTCTGATCCTCCACGGCTTCGCATTTCGAACAGTGCTTCGAGGATTTTTTCGTTCACAGCCGTCTCGCCGGGACTACTAAATTTGGCGGATGCCCTGAAATGATCAAAACCACAGTAGTTCTGAGCATGAACAAGGAGAGACAAGAATACAATGGTAAGGGTAAAGAACAGTTTCATGCGGGTCAGATTGAACCATGAAGGTACTCAAAATGGCCTGCACAGGAAGCTTGTCGAAGACAAATTGATTGCAAGCTTTGCAGACTTAACCCGTCAGATTAAAACTTGGCGCATGGAATGATTCTGCGCTTAGCCAGTCGCTTATTGCGCTTGTTGGCCCACTCATAGCTCAAGGAGATTTCATGAGCACCGCCGGATGCCCCAATGGACAGTTGTGACACCGTGAAATCGTAGCTATAACCAATTTTGTATGGCCCCTGATTCCAGCCGATGATAAGCGCGAATGAATCGTGATTGATGTGGCCGTAACCGTTGGATTTCAGTCCGGGCAAACCACGATACCACAATCCCACGATAAGCGGATCGAATTCGTAATATCCTCCCAAATCAAGCTGGTCGTAGAGACCTTGCGACTTGTAGTTGAAGGCCACTACGGCATACTTCTTTTTCTTCGAATAGCCTTTTCGGAAGGCGAGTTTATAGCCTCCATGAGCGGAGAGCTTCATCGGCAAAGTAGCGATCAGTCCGCCATAAAGCGATTCTGTGGGCTGGTTGAGGTGGTGTGCGGCTACGCCAAACCAAAACCGGGTGCTGTTCATCACCACGCCACCACCAAAATCAAAGAAATTCACACCGTTGTTGAGACCTTCCTCCAAAGTCGTTTCGTCGTTGCGCACCAATTGATCGGGAAAGACCAGTTTGGAGAAGTCAACGTGTCGGTTGGTGTAGGTAAATTGTAGCGCCGGACGAATAAAGGTGTTGCGGGTTATCCGGAACTCGTATGCGTATTGCAGTGAAATTGAGGTATTGGCCAGGGCGCCTGAGCCTGCACGGTCGTGTGATTCCAGCAATCCGAACCCTGAATTGAGCTTGGGCGAAAAATGATCAAAAGCGGCATTGTACATCGTAAATCCACCGGGTATTGAGGGCCATTGGTTTCGATAATTAGCCGATAAACGGCTCTGCACCGAGGTTCCCGCAAAAGCCGGATTCAAATAGGTAGATGCCGCGTAGAATTGCGTGAATTGCATGTCTTGAGCATGCGCAAATTGAGCAATCACCAGGCTGAAAAGCAGATATGTCCATCTCCAGTTTTTCATTCTTCGATCAGGATATATGGTGGTGATTCCAATTCAAATTCTTCGCCCTCCGGAAACTCAAAGTACAGTTCATCCTGCTGACCGCGATAGCCATCGGCGTCGATGAACATGCGGTAAGTTGTGAGTGGATTGATGGCGAGGATAAACTTGCCGGTTCCTTCGTTGGAAGTGTAGATTCCCTGCACCTCTCGCGAGTTTTCGTCGAGCAATGTAATACGTGCTTTTACCGGATTTCCTTTCAGGTCGGAGATCGTTCCTTTGACCACCAATACTTTATTCTCACGGTAGATGAATTCCAGTGAGTAAATATCCAGCTGACCAAATCCACCGTCGGCAGCAGAAGTGTAGTAACCGGTTTTTCCGGATGCATCCAGCGTCATAAAAATGTCGTCCTTGACCGTATTGACGGGGTATCCGAGATTTTCAGGTTTTCCCCAACGCTCGCTATCCAGCCGTCGCGACCGGAACACATCGTATCCTCCCATGGTTTCGTGTCCGTTGGAACTGAAGTACAGGAAATTCTCGTCGATGTCTACGAAAGGTGCATCTTCATCGTAAGGCGTGTTGATCATGGGGCCCAGGTTTTTGGGCAAGCTCCAGGAGCCATTCGGCAAACGTTTAACCCGATAGATATCCTTTCCTCCAAAGCCTCCCGGGCGATTCGAAGAGAAATACAATATGGAGGCGTTTCGATTCAATGCGGCAGAAGCTTCCTGATAAGTACTATTTATACGTTCATCCAGCAGTCGAGGTTCAGACCAGCGACCGTTTTTCATTTCGGTGAGGTATAAATCGCCACCTGAAAGGTTTTTGTTGGTGCGGTAAATAATCATAGTTTGCCCGTCGGCCGATATGGATACCGTAGCGTCATGTGTTTCAGAATTGATGGGTAGACCCGCATTCTCGGCTTTCGACCACTGTCCGTTCACTTTCCGACTGAAGTAAATATCCTCGAAGTATTCACCATTGGGATCCTTCAATTGGGCTGTTGTATTGGACCTTCGCGAGGTGAAATAGAGGGTTTGTCCGTCGCCTGTAATCACAGGTACGTACTCTTTGTCGGCGGTGTTGACCCCTGGTCCCAGATTAGTAACCTTCACATCCACGGGGTCTGAGACCATTTTCAATGCCCGAACTGAAATGGCCATTTGTCGCTCAACCTCGTCGTTGGACTGTTCTTTCTTCTCGTGGTAAAGGTATTCCGTAAAGCGGCTCACCGCTGTTTCAAAATGATGCGACAGGTGCTCTGCTCTTCCGAGGTAGTACAGACTTTCGGTATTCATTCCTGCACGAGCGCGATTGAGAGCTCCCAAAACCGAAGAATCCACTTGCTGCAATTCTACCATTGTGGCGCCATAAAGGAAGCAGATATCGGTGTTGGAGCTATCCTTGGAGTACAGTGGCTCAAGAAGTTGTAAGGCAAATGCGTAGTCTCCCTGAAAGAATGCGAAATCCGCATCTTTAAGGTCGCGCAGGTCTTGTCGGTTCAGCTTGTCTTGAGTGAACGTGCTGAGCGAAAGAGCGGATATTGCGAGTATAAAGGCGAGCTTCTTCATCACTTGATCAACAGAGTTACGTCACCGGCTTGTTTTATTTCTTCGCCATCCACGAATCGCACCCAGGCTTTCCAGGCGTACACATCTTCGCGACAAAGCTGTCCCCTATAGTATCCGTCCCAACCTACTTTGGGGTCGGAGGATTCAAAAAGGAGCTCTCCCCATTTGTTGAAGATCTGGAGTTGGTACTCCACAACTCCGTAGTAAACGGGGAAGAAAATATCATTGTTAAACGCCCATGGATCGTAGACACCTCCCGAGGAATTTCCGGTGTTCGGCGTGAAGGCATTCGGGAATTCGATAGAACCTAATGCCTTAGCATGGACTGCTTCAGCAACGAGGAAGGTATCCGTACAGCCATACTCATTGTAGGCAATTAAAGAAATATCATACAACCCTTCCTCCTGGTAGTAATGGATGGGGTTGAATTCGGTTGAAGTGGTGCCATCGTGGAAATCCCATAGATACGACGTAGCGTTTTGCGACAAATTGATGCAGTAAACGGGTTGACTTGGAATCGAGACTTCATTTGGTGTAACGGTAAATGCAGCAATGGCCACCGGATAAACCTCGATGGCATCTTGTATGACGATTACGTCAGTCGTAACTCCATCGAAGCCCGTCACGGTGAGCGATACGTCATAGGTTCCGGGTTGGTAGTACGTATATACGGGGTTCTCTACCGATGATGATCCTCCATCACCAAAGTCCCATTCGAAGGCAGCACCGTACTGTGAGTTGCTTGTGAAATGTACCGTAAGCGGTGCACATCCCGTCTGTTCCGGAATGTCCATCTCGGCTATAGGGTCGGGGGGAAGAATTTCGACGCTGCGTTGTGCTTCTGAACTACATGCGCCATTGGTAATTTCCAGTGTAATGGTGTACACGCCCCAGGAAGTGTACGTGTGTGTAGTTAACTCGGGGTCACCGGAGGTACTGCCGTCGCCCAGCGTCCAGTCATAATTCACATCTCCAGCCACACTTAGGTCGGTAATGTCAATGGTGGACGCAGGGAATTGCTGACTCTCAGGAGTAGCTGTGAAATTGGCAAATGGCGTTGCAAATACCGTGATGTCATAGAAAGCCGTGTCATAACAACCATATGCAGACAATGCAACGAGCATCACTGTGTAGGTTGTATCGGTAGTGCCGTCATTGTAAAATATATGGGTCGGGTTGGCAATGTTGTGTGTATTGCCGTCTCCAAAGTCCCACTGGTAACTCATAGCTCCCACGCTATTGTTGTCAAACGATACCTCGAATGGTGAACATCCTTCGTCAGGAGCATCAAAATCGGCCTCGAGTTCAGGAAGGACATCAATTGAAATCTGATCGGTACTGGTGCAGCCCTCGTCCGTATAGGCGTTGAGAAATACATTGTAGGTAACAGGCTGGTCAGTAAAATTGTAATACGTATAAGTGTGGAATTGATCTTCCACGGTGCTTACCTCTCCGGTACCATAAACCCACTGGTAGCTGTCGGCTCCAATGGTTTGGTTTTCGAAAACCACCTGCAGCGGATAGCAACCCAATGTGGTGTCAATGGCAATTTGCGCCACTGGCGTGGGGTAAACATCAATTCCAATCTGAGTGGTGTCGTTGCAGCCTTGAACATTGGAAGCGATCAGCGTGCAGTAATAGGTAGTGTCCGCTCCCGAATTGTTCACGTAAATGTGCGATGGATTGGTTTGGAATGAAGTCTGACCATCGCCGAAATCCCATTCGAATCCTGCTGTAGCGCCTACGCTTTGATTTACAAAGAAGGCCTGCAAGGGAGAGCACCCCATAGAATCCAAAGAAAAAGCGGCAATGACCTGAGGATAAATGGTAAATGTGGCCGATGTGGTGTCTGCACAACCATATTGCGTGGTAGCAATGAGTTCAATCAGGTAGCTGTTGTCATTAATCCCGGTATTCTCAAAAACGTGGGTGTGCACCAATGCCGAAGTATCAGAAGAATTCCCATCACCATAGTTCCACGTATAGCTATCGGCCCATTGGGAATTGTTGATGAATTGGATCGGAGCCGGATGGCACGCGGCATCATCACTCATGTCAAATTCTGCAATAGGAGCCGGGTGAACGACAATATCGATACAGGTTTCATCCGAACATCCATAGGGTGATTCGGCGATCATGCAAACCGTATAGGTCGTGTCCGTAGATCCTAGATTTACATACGTTGCTGTAGGATTGGTGTTGATACTTTGCAGCCCATTGCCGAGATCCCAGTCATACGAGTCGGCATTCAGGGAGTTGTTTCCGAATTCTACCACGTAGGGGGCACATCCATCTCCAGGGTCTTCGATTTCGGCAATGACCTGTGGAAATACTTGAATAGGAATAATAAACGTGTCGTCGCAGCCGTCGTCCGATATAGCCGTCAGCTCCACTTCGTAAACGATCACGTCATTGGTGAGGTTGACAAAGGTGTGTGAGTGAAATGTCGAACTGGTTGTTTCCGTTTCACCGTCGCCATAGTTCCATAAATAGGAATCGGCCTGGATACTCAAGTTTTCAAACTCCACGGTAATGGGTGAACAACCGGAGTTAATATCTGCGGTCATTTGAGCCAGTGGCTGTGGATTAACCAAAACTTCGCTCATCGCGGTATCGACACATCCAAACGGCGAGATTCCAATGAAGGTAATGTCGAAAACGATTGGATCTGTGGTGGTATTTTCAAACATGTGAGTGGGATTCGGAAAGGTCGACGTTTGATTGTCGCCAAAATCCCAGAAATATGAATTTACACCTGATATAAAAGGCATCTGCACAAACAATGGCGCGCACCCCGAATCAGGCCAAACATCGAAGGAGAAATCTGCCGTTGGATAAACAGTTACTCCATTCATTACGGTGTCATTACATCCATTTGCCGCATAGGCGATCAATGTCACATCGTAAACCTCGAGGAATCCTGTGGTGTTTTCATAAAAATGGGCAGGATCGGTCTCGGTTGAGGTAGGTGTGCCATCTCCAAAATCCCATAGATAGCTGGTCGCTCCAACGGATGTGTTGATGAACTGCGCATCAAAGGGAGCGCAAGAAGGAGGCATGCTGTTGTCGGTATACGAGGCTTGAGCCCCGGGCATAACCGTCACTTGCAATGAATCCACCGAACTACACCCAAAGGCGGTACTTGCCGTCATAACGATGGTGTACGTGGTGTCAGTGCTGCCCAAATTAAGGAACGTATTCGAAGGCTCCTCTGCGGCGGAAGCGTTGCCATCGCCAAAGTTCCATACGTAGTTGTCAGCGCCTATACTATTGTTCTCAAAATTGACCAACAACGGAGAGCATCCCATATCATTGTCAAGAGCTATATCGGCCGTTGGAGCAGGTTCAACGGCAATAGGGAATACGGCAGTAGAAGAGCAACTCGCAGTGGAAACAGTCAGTGTTACGTCATATGAACCGGTAGAAGGATAAATATGTGTTGGATTTTCATCCACTGATGTTCCTGTATCTCCAAAATCCCAGTTCCAGCCAATGATTGGATCTCCGGCATCAGAGGTGGATATATCGGTAAATACCGCCTGTTCGCCTTCACATACATTGTTGGCCAGGAAATCGGGTACTGGTGCTTCGAATACGCTGATGACTTCTTGATAGGTATCCAGACAACCATTAATACTCTCCACGGTCAGTGTAGCGACGTAGTTTCCCGTACTGTTGTAAGAGATTGGCGGAGGGTCAAAGCCGGTATAGGAAAAAGGTGGGACGTCAAAAGTCCATTCCCAACCTGTTGCTCCGCTCGATCCATCGGTGAATACCACCGTGAGCGAGTCGCAGCCGCTTACATTGTCGGGAGTGAAGAATGCTATCGGACTTGGAAGCACGGTAACAGGTACACAAGCCGTATCAGCACATCCGCTGGAGCTTGATGAAATACTGACCGCCGTGCACACATTGTACGTGCCCGGATTGTTGTACACATAGGTTATGTTTCCACCACCAGTAGGTAACCAGCCGATTCCATCCCCAAAATTCCATTGATAGGAATTGGCCGAACTGCTGGATTCCTGAAAGAACGTGATGGGCTCTCCGACACATATGGTATCGCCTGTAGCTGACAGTCCGGCTGATGGAGGCGGCACAATCTCGATGGTAATGTAGGCGGTGTCAATACCGCAATAATTACTGTCGAGCATCATGACCTCATAGGTTCCAATTCCCGGATAAGCTATTTCATGAGGGAATGTTGGTGGCCAGGGCGTCCAGTCGATGATACTGTCCTGTCCCTCTCCCCAATAATCTCCAAAGTTCCAATATTCGTAACGCTGGAAGATATTTCCCTGAAACAAACAGTTGCGTTGTGTGGTGTTTGTGAACTCCACAATGGTGTCGGGATAGCACAGAACCGTTGCTGAAGCCGTAATCGCTGCTTCATCAATGTCCCATATTCGGATAGGATTGAAGGTGGCTTCACTCTCTCCACCCTGAATGGTGTTGCAGTAGTTTTCTGCTGTAAGGGAGACCTCGGTTTCACAATCTACCGTACCGGGTTGGTACACGTGACTCACGGTTTGTCCCCAGTTGGTGTAGTCGTACGTTTCCTGTGGACTGCCGTCGCCAAAATCCCAAGTGAAAATGGTAGTTTCTGATACGTTGGTACTTGAGTTGATGAACTCCATAAGTTGTGGAGCACAAGCCTGTGTCAATCCACCTATTGGAATCTGAATCGAGGCGCTGGAGGCTTCTTCAAGCACCATTACTCCCTCCACCACACAGCCGGTATTGACTTCTGTAATGGTAACAAGAAATGTGTCTACGGTAGCGGTGTACACGTGCGTAATGGCCGATGGCGAATTCCATGACGATCCTGTCGTAACGGCACTGCCATCACCCCAATCAATCGTATACTCTCCCCAGTTATCGGGCGATTGAAGATTGAATGTGTAGTTGTTTCCCGAACAGTCATACCAGTACGGTGAGTCGGTCGTTGAACCGTAAAAGTCAAAGACTTCCGGACATTGAGCCATTGCTCCGAAGGGTACAAGCAGGCCGAGAATCAGCCAAGGGCGGATCAACAATATTTTCCTTGCCATCTGCATAGTATCCCTTATACGTCGAATCGGCGTTCAGGATACATTGGTTTATAGGGTTTTAGACCAATCTGTTTAAATGCTCTCCGAATTCCCGATGGCTTTCTGTGAGCATACGCCAAATGTAAGGAAGCCAAATTGTTACGATTGTAGGCCAATTCTGATTTTCTCAACAATCAAATGTACAGCAGGACACACCATCGTATTGCGGGTGGTCAATGGCAGGATCTGGTACATATTCTTTCGATCGGTGTGGGGATATTCCCTGCAGGCTCCCGGACGTGATTCATATACTGCACAATAGTTGTCATCGCCCAGAAATGGACAAGGAGACGACTTGAGCATCCACAGTCCGTCGGTGTCTTTTTTGAGGTAAGTTTCAATGAAGTGCCCCGGTTTCATGCGAAGGTGACTCGAAAGACGTTCGATATCGATTTCGCGGAATATGGGGCTGGTGGTTTTGCAGCAGTTGGCGCAGGTCAGACAATCAAAATGGGAGAATACGTCATCATGTGCTTCGTGAAACAGTGCATCCAATCGAGAAGGCTTCTCCTTCCGCGCTTTTTGCATGAGTTTCTTGGTGGGTTTTAGCTGACTTCGGGCTTTGTCAAGCTCTGCTGAATAGGGGAATTCATCCATCAGTTGAAGGGATCCTGATATGCCGGATTGTTAACGTAAGCTGTATCCGTAAGGGTTTTTAGGAAGTTTACGAGGTCTTCCTTGTCCATGTCGGTTAAGGTGAGGCCACCATCCGTGTACTTCATGAAGGGGTCAATGGTAGGGCTTGGCAAACCACCGGAATTGTAATGTTCTATCACTTCTTCCAACGTATTGAAGCGTCCGTCGTGCATGTACGGCGCTGAAAGCTCAACATTGCGAAGTGAGGGTGTCTTGAATTTACCCATTAGCAGAGGATCACCACTGATGCCACCATATCCCAAATCGGTAAAAATGGAATCCAGTCCATTGTTGCGTGGCAGATAATCGGAGAACTGCATTGCGCCGAATCCATGACAGTGAAAACAATCGGCTCCATACAACGGATCGCCACCCTCGCGCTGAAAAAGGTCCAGTCCGCGCTGTTCTGATTCCGACAACTGCGCCATTCCTATGCGCGATAAATCAAATTTGGACTGATACGAAACCATGGTGCGCAGGAAAGATGCCATGGCCTTTGCAGCTCGGGTTTGAGTGATCTCAGGCGAACCAAACGCTGCTTCAAACATCGGGGGATAAATATCAATCGCCGCCAGTTCTTCAAGCGCTTCAGGCCACTCTTGTGCCATTTCAATAGGATTGGTCACCGGCTGAATGACCTGATCTTCCAACGTCAATGCCCGACCATCCCAGAAAAAATCGTTGGCCCAGCCTAAATTCACCAAAGCCATCGCCTGGCGATTACCGATCTCACCATTGATCCCCGTCGAAAATTGAGCGGGATCGGAGAAATTGTTGGTTGGAAGGTGGCAAGTGCCGCAAGACATGGTATTGTTACCTGAAAGTGCTTTCTCCCAAAACAGGTGTCGCCCCAGTTCCACTTTCTCTTGTGTAAGGGGGTTGTTTTCAGGGATATCCATTTCCGGAAAGAATGGCATGGTTGGAAACACATATGGAGTGCCCGAAACAGGAGTCTCACAAGGTGGTTCTGCAAATTCCTTTCGACACCCAATAGCGAGGATTCCGATGAGAATTGCAGCCAAAAATGTATTGCGATACCTGTTCATGCTGTAAAGTTAACCTATTCTACCTGAAATGCCTGATTGGTAATGAACTCCTCGTCAGTCAATGTCTTTAAAAAAGCTACCAATTGTTGCTTTTCCAATGTTGAGAGATTGAGCGGGTGAATCAGCTCACTTTGATTCGGATGTCCAACACCTCCGGCATTAATCAATTCTACCACGTCTTCCAATGTAGCCACTGATCCGTCGTGCATGTAAGGAGCTGTGACGGCAACATTACGCAATCCGGGTACGCGGAACTTTCCATTATCCGCCGGATCCAATGTTATGCGTTCCCGTCCGGCATCGGTGTATTCTTCGTACAACCCGATGTTCTCAAATGAATTGTTGGTGAAGTTGAACCCACTGTGGCAGGAACTGCATTGCGCGTTTGCGCTCTGAAACAACTCCCAGCCGGCCAACTCATCCTCAGTAAAAACGTCTTGCCCTTCGTAATAGTACTGATCAAATCGACTGTTTCCCGAAATCAATGTGCGTTCAAAGGCAGCCAATGCGCGGGTTACAACATACATATCCAACTTTCTACCATAAGCGGAAAGCGAAAGATCCTGAATATGTTGGTCGTCATGGAGCTTGTCGAGAATGTCGCGAATATGCTCATTCATTTCCAACGGATTATGAATGGGAGCCAAGACTTGCAATTCAAGTGTGGGAACACCGCCATCCCAAAACAGACTGTCAACATAGGCAACGTTGGCAAGTGAAGGGGAGTTTCGAACGCCTACCGCATCATCTACACCTATACTTACCGGATTTGGATCGGCAAAGGCAAATTCCTGAAAATGACAATCGGCACAACTGATACTGTTGTCGCCACTCAATCGCACGTCGTGAAACAATATCTTGCCCAACGCCACACGGTTTTGGGTGAGGGCGTTATCCTCGGGAATTGGAGGGGGAGGGAATCCCGCGGGAAGCTCCAGTTCATAGGGGAAATCCAGCAAATCGGGTCCGGGCAAGTCTGTTTTTACGCAGCCTTGCAGCACAAACAAGATCAATATGAAGATCCCCGAATTTTTCATTCTTCAAGATGAACCGCTTCTTCGATGAATGCTGTGCATCGCTCGGCAAGCTCAACATTTCCCGATGTATGCGTGAGGTAGTCCTTCGCTACGTCGAGGGTGTCGGATTGCGAATACCAAAATCGATCTACATCAAACACTATAGTGAACGTCTTGGTTTTGCACGCCTCCAGAGTGAATTCGGTGTCGTAGCTTTTGTCGATGTACAGAAAATCCTCTCCACAATGGTAGGCAAAGGGATGTAAAGGGGTTACGTCCTGTCCGTCGAGTGTGTCGGCTTTTCCCTGGAACATGGTGAATATATACCCTGAATTCCAGGTCCAGAACATCCCTTCCGAACCAATGGCGCTCAATGGATGATCATTGGGGTATTGGCTGGGATCATTGCCTTTGTTCAGCTCTTCAGGAACGCCTATGCCAAAAGACAATCCTGAAAATGTTCCGGGATCCACTTCGGCATATACGGTGTTACCTCCGTCGAAATTGGCCAAAAATACCTGTGCCAGCAGTTCCGAACTGCCATCCATGCGATGGGCGCGGATATTCGAAACATAGGCCTTGAAGATCTCCGTCCAGTAGCGATCAGTAAGCACGTTGGTATAAATCTCACCCAGCTCAAAAGGCTCGCCTTCAACCCGGGCCACCATATCTATACGAATGGTTCCTTTCTGGTCTTCGGGTTCCTTTTTCAGACAGGAAGTGAGTGCCGTTATGGCTAGAAGTACAAACAGAATTCTTTTCATTTCTAAAGAAGATTATCCCCCCGTCGATACAACGGGGGGAAATTCATTTAATCAACAGAGAATGCCGTGGCGGCTCCGTTGGCCACACTTACAGTGGTCACACCATCGCCATGTGTTCCTTCCATGGTTTCAGCCGAAAAAGCTACCCCTGAAAAGAAGTTGTAGTAGTCTACATATACCTGCACATCCAATCCTGAAGCCGTTGGGCTCTCATGCACCATGAGCGAAACATCGCGCTTCAGAGCATCGGTAGCCACGTGGATTTCGAACGCCTCAAACGTTCCGTCTCCGTCAATGTCACGCTCACCGTCAACACGGATAAACTTGTATCCTGCTGTTGGATTCCAGTTCCAGCTCATGTCGGGATCATTCAATGGAGCTTCCGCCGTAATGGGATCGCCATGGTTGGTGAGGGAGTCCAAACCAACAATAAAGTTCAGCATATGCAGGTGATCCAATCCAATCAGTCCCAGACTGTGTCCCGAATTGTCTCCGGCATCTACCAACAACACTTTGCCGTCGTACATTTCCATGCCACCTTCATCGTCCATGCCCACAAAGTTGGACAAGTAATAGCTGATGCGTGTGAACTTCACCTCCACACCGTCGAGGGTGTAGGGAGAATTCAAGGCAAAATCTTCACCGGCATATTTGTCGTTGAAGAACAATTGCAAGTCACGTACTTCCGGCTTGCAATCCACAGGCTCTTCGTCTTTCTTGCAACCGGTAAGTGCAACTGCCACAAGAGCTACCAGCATCAATGCCGGCATATATAAGGATGATTTAAATTTCATGATATAAAGTATTTTACATTAATGGTTATAGCGTTTTTTTGAGGAAGTTGAGTTCCTTCTAATTTCTCTTGAATGGGTTGCAGGTAAACGCCTTGTATGGATACATTCTTGTAGTTGATTTCCATACCTGCAGACCATAAATAACGTGTGCCTCCCGAATTCACGAGGATTTCTCCCGAGTCGGTGTCCGGACTGAACCACCGTGCCGATATTCCTGCCTGAGGCATGATGGTCCAGTCATTCGCCCGGAGCTTGCCTATAAAGGTCAGATTGTCGGTGAGCAGATTCCCGAATGCGTATTTTCCCAAATTCGGACCGTTCCAGCGGTACATGACCTGATTGGACAAGCCGATACGCTTCCAAAAGACCATATAATTGGCTGAAAGGAGGAAGTCGTAACTCCCCGAACCTGGCTGTAGGTCGTGATCTACGTATTCATTGCCGTACTTCAATTGTGTAGCTCCCAATGGAAACTTTACTCCTACACTCCATTCCAACCGCTGGGCCACCTCGGTCGAGTCGGCTGAACGCGAGTTGTAGAGGTTGTGCCCTACAAATAGCATGGGGTCTCCCACGCCACTCGCCGATTGGGTAAGCTCATTATTCACATACCGGGCATTTTGCACAAACGGAATCCTTCCCCATAAAAACCATTTCTGGTTGAAAGAATACCGCGCGCGAAGCTCCGTAATCTGATAGCGATCCCGCAAAGTATTTCCCTGAAAATCAGGCAATACCAATTCATCCCCATGTCGCAGCATCATTGATTTGGTGGTAACCGGTACCAACCCTTCATACACATTGCTGGTGTAAAAAATGCCGACGAAATGTGAGAAATCATTGGGCCGCATATTGAGGTACATACCACAATGGTCACACGCCATTACGACACTACCGAAGAGCAAAAGCACTCCGGTGATAATTGATTTCATTTCGATTTTTTTCAGATTGACTAACTAAACACGTATGTCGCGTCAAATCCGGGGTGGATGAAAAATATCCGTCAGCTGAGGAGTCCGTACTTCCTCCTTCAAAGGGAGTGAAGTGGGTTTAAAAGAGTGGTGGCATTCGCCAAATGCACAAGCGACTGCCGTCGAAGTAATCCAGTCGTACTTCACTTCAAGTTCAGGTCGTTCCAGTGGTTGAGAAGCGTCTGATTGATCCTGCAATTGCTTTTCCAGGTAACAATGACCCTGACATGAATTGTTGGCATCGTCTTTCTGCTCGCACAGATGTGCCGCAATGTAATCCTGATTAATGGTAAACGACCAGTAAATCACGGCATTGCGCGTCGATACTACCGACAACAACGCAACACCAAGCACGATCATAATATAAGAAACCCATTGTTTCACAATCCAAATATACGAGTAAGTATGCAGCTTAATGGTGACCTCGGTCATGAAACCTGATCTAACAGAACAAAAGCTCATGGATGTATTCAACAGCAGCATTTCCCAGTGGAAAATAAGACGCAAAAAACAAGGTCATTCCCAATGCAAAATTGCGTTCACCAAACCAGCGGTCGAGGATATTTCCGGGATGGGCAATGGACGACTTCAAAGCATAGCCGCCAAATTCTAGGATTCCCATGAAAAACAAACCGTAGGCATATTGCGCATACCATTCCAGCGGGCTCAATATCAGTGAAATGGGGATCATGTAAAGCAAGTAAACGGTAATGATTTGCCACCAGTAGCGAAACTCCGCAATGCAGGCTTTCTTGCCAAAGGTATTCATGCCAATACCCCAAAGTGCGTACACCACGACATACGTTCCAATTGAGGTGAGGGGGGCGTTTTTCAAAGGTGCAAGAATCTCTTCCATAGGTGTTTTTTACGCCTCGCGGGCAATCATCCATACGTCGTACCGCCCATGATGTGAGCGGCTGATCCAATGGTTAGTGTTCTGTAAATCAGTTATTTTCCCATATCGGGGCAGCTTTTTACTTTCCATCGTCACGGTATTCAGGCATTCGCCAAATACATAAACCTGTGGTTCCTTTCGGCCACTGTCGTTGATGCGAAGAGCGCCGCCCTCACATTTGCCGAATGGCGCACCTGCCTGAACCCAGGAAACCAATCCATTTTCGAGGTGTATCCACTCTATGTGCATGGTGCAAGCATTGTCGTTAACCTTGTGGATATGGGCATGTCCGTCGAATTCCCAGTCCCGGGGGCGAAATGTGGTTTCATGGCTCAACATGCTCCAGGCCTTAAAAGCCGCTTCCTTGGCTGCCCATATTTTCCACGTCTCGAAGAATACGTTTTCGGCATTCGCCAAATGGATTAGCTCGCGCCCAGTGCAGAATTTCTCGCGAAAACGCTGTTCGTCCCACCTCGATTTGCGCGCTTGATCCCAATCAATGACATCAATGCCAATCATGCATTCAGGTGACTTTGAATGACGTCGATGGCGTCCTGAACGGTCATCATGCGCTCAGCGTCATCATCGGAAATGTGAATTTCGAAAGCGTCCTCAGCGTCCAGAATGATATCTACTAAATGTGCCGAGTTGATCTTGAGGTCGTTCAGCATGTGGGTTTCACGGGAAATCCCATCCAACAAGCCTTCCTCGGGCAGGTAGGGTTTTATGATTGCCCTGAGTTTCTCTTCAATCTCCTTATCATCCATGTTCGAATCGTTGTAAAATGACCACACTGTTTACATCGCCAAAACCAAAGCTGCTGCTGGCCGCAAACTCGATGGGCACATCCAGGCTTTGCACGGGAATGTTTTCGGGGTCAATGATAGCACTTATCTCGGGATGAAGATCCTCACAGTTGACCGACCCATGCACAAATTGTGCGTAAACTTGAAGTGCAGTGGCCACGCCTTCCAATGCGCCGGAAGCGCTCAGACAATGTCCGGTAAGTCCTTTCAAGGCGTTGAGGTAGGGGAAAAAGGAGGAGTCTTGAGACAACACTGTTCTCCACAATTCCACTTCGCGTGCATCAAAAATGGTGGCGGTGAGGTGACCGGAAATGAGCTGTAGATCGCGGGCGGTTATTTCGGCATCGTTGAGAGCTCCTTGAATGCAGCGTTTTATGCCTTCGGGATTTGGAGCAGTCATCGTCCCTCCGCCGCGTTGCCCCCCGCTATTGATGAATCCGCCACGAATTTCGGCGTAAATGCGTGCGCCTCGCTGCATGGCTGATTCCAGACTTTCCAGCACAAGAGCCGCTCCTCCTCCCCCGGGTACAAAGCCCGAGGCCGTAGCACTCATCGGTCGAGAACCGAGGGTGGGCGTGGTGTTGTGCTTGCGCGTGGTGACGCGCATTGCGTCGAAACCTGCCCACACATATGGACTACCACTGTCGCACCCTCCCGCCAGCATGCGTTCGGCTTTCCCCGCAGCAATGTGCTCAGCGGCGAGGATCATAGCCTCAGTTCCGGTGCTGCAGGCAGAGGCATTGGTCGAAACACGGTTGCCCAGCCCCAAATACCCACCCACAAATGCACTAATGGCACTCGACATGGTTTGAGGTACTGTAGTACTCCCCAGTCGTCGGGTGTTGCCGGCGTCAATGTGATATACCGAATCACGAATCACATCGGCCCCCGCCAATCCGGCCCCGAGTATACATCCACTGTCCCAGTCGGCAGTTTCACCTACTGCCAACTGCGCATCACGCCAGGCCATTGCCGAGGCGAGTGCTCCGTACAGCACACCATCAGCCTGTAGTTGTTTTTGCTGGAGGGGTGTGAAGTACAGATCGATGAGCTCTGCCGGAATTTCGGGGCGGCTGCCGATCTGACAACCAAATTGTAACTGCTCCAGTTCGGGAAAATGGCGAATACCTGACGTTCCGTTTCTTAGATTTTTCTCAAAGGTGGAGAGGTCGTTTCCAATGGAGCTCACCACGCCCATCCCGGTTATGACTACACGTCTCTTCATGCCGGGGTGGATTTAGAAATACCTTGCAGACTGCCCTTGCAACAGAGTGTTCCATGCTGATTCCGGGCCTCCGCCTCGCAATAGATCTTTCCCAGTCGAAAGCGGGTTACGGACGAGCTCACCTGTAGCGTATCGCCCGGATACACGGGGTGCAGGAAATCGACGTGGCAATGGGTGAACGCCATTTCCATGCGAGAATCGGGTGCAGGGTTGATGTGCACCAAGGCACAGGGTAATACGCCAATTTGTGCCATGACTTCCACCAAAATGACTCCGGGTACAATGGGCTTATCGGGAAAGTGTCCCTTAAAGAAGTACTCATCTTCGCGAAATGTGTAGTGACCTTGTGCACCTTCTCTATCGGCATGTTCCAGATGATCAATAAACCGAAAAGGCTCCCGGTGCGGGATGAGCGACAATATGTGTTGGGGCGTCATCATGCTATGCGTTCGCCTCCATCTACAGGTATATTGGCTCCATTAATCCACCGTGCTTCGGAAGTAGTGAGGAAATGCACCACTCCGGCCACATCTTCAGGTGTGGTGAGTCGGCCCGCGGGGTTGCGCTTTCGTGTGATGGCCTCGATTTCTTCATGTCCGGGAATACGGTAAAAGCTATTGGTTAAACACACCCCCGGCTGAACGCTATTGCAACGGATACCAAAGGGAGCGTATTCCAATGCGATGGATCGGCAAAGGGCTTCCAACGCTGCTTTGGCCATCCCTACGGCGGCATATTGGGGTATGGCGCGCTGACTGCCCTCACTGGTAAGGGCAATGACTGCGGCTTCCGGGGTAAAGTGTCCGCCCTGGTGCAAGGCTTTTACCCAGTCGAGCAGACAAAACGCCATTTGGTCGGCGGTGACGTGCAGGTCTTGTCGGGTAAGTGTGTCGGTGGCATTGGCAAGGGGCTTCACATTGCCGCGCGCAATTGAGTGCAGCAGGCAGCTCACTTTCGCGTTTTTGTCAACTTCGTTCAATTCATAGAGGGCGCGGTCGATCGTTGCCGGAAGCGCTGCATCAGCATTGATCCAATGTGTGGCAATTCCATTTGAAATTAGTTCACTATTGATTGCAGACAGCTCCTCACCTCGCGCTCGCCGGTCGCGATGCACTATAAGCAGGTTGAATCCGCCTTTGGCGAGCCTTTTGGCGCATGCCAGACCGATACCATCCGAGCCGCCCAGGATTATAGCCCAAGTGTTGTTGTTCATTGCCATTTCAAAAGTACGCGTTGTGCTGAAAATCCCGGACCGAAACTGAGCATCAACCCATAATCACCCGTCGGAACCGCTCGCGACATCAAACGGTCAAGTACAAAGAGGACCGTAGCGCTCGACATGTTACCAAAGTCGCGCAAAACGGCACGGGTATCCGTAAGGTCTTTTTCGAATTCGGCGAATAGTTGTTCGGCCAATTGAATGATCTTCTTGCCTCCCGGGTGGAAAATAAGATGCTGAATATCAGCAATGGTAAGCCCGAATCGCTCCAGGAAGGGATGCAGAATTTCACCGAAGTGCGATTCAATTTTTTCGGGAACATCGGGCGATAGCACCATACGGAAACCGCTGTCTGACAAGTGAAAGCCCATCATGTCGATTTCGTCGAAGAAGTGAAACATCTCGCTGCCAAGCACCTGTGGGCCGGGTTGATCGGACGGACCCAGAATGGCACAGGCGGCGCCATCGCCAAACAAGGCGGCCGATACCATGTTGGCCATGCTAAAGTCACCATGCTGAAAAGTGCTCATGGGGGATTCTACCGAAACAATGGCCGCACGTTTCTGCGGATTAGCCCGGAGGAACTGCTCGGCATAAATCATAGCACTAACTCCCGCGGCACAGCCCATTTCCGTTACCGGCAGGCGTACCACATCCTGGCGCATGTTCAACTGATTGATGAGGTAGGCATCGAGGGAGGGAATCATGAACCCGGTGCAACTTACCGTAATAATAAAGTCAATATCGTGTGGAGTTAGGTTGGCCCGTTCCAAGGCGCCGGTCAGCACTTCCTCACCCAACATCTTCACCTGCTCCATGTAGCGGTTGTTCTTTTGCTCGAAACTGAGGGGAGCCAGCACATCTTCGGCAGGCATTATGGAGTACCGGCGATCCACCTGTGCATATTCAAAAATGCGAAGCACCTTGCGCCGAAAGCGTTCATCATGGTCGGCCAGGTGTATTTCCATATCCCGTAGAATCTCCGATGTACTTTTCGTGTACTTCGGATTGGCCGTGAAGGTGCTGAGTATGGTAGGGTTATAACTGTTCATTTTTCAAAATCATTCGGTACCGAAACGCCCAAACCGGACGAATCTCAATAGCGTTGTACCCGGCTTCCTTGGCCAAGGTGCGGAGTTCGTTTTTGCGAAATCCCTTTCGTATAGACAAGCTGCCGTCATAACGGGCCATTGGTGGAAAGCGAAACAGAAATGCAATGCATCGAAACAACAGCAGGGGAAGGTGTCCTCGCTGCAAGTCGTTGATGAGGATGGCATGCACACCCGCCGATTTCCATTGGCGAAGCAAGTTTACGATTTGTTGGTCGGTAAAATGGTGCAGAAACAAACTGCACAGGACTATAGTTGCCTGAGGATGGGGTATAATGTGGTCAAAAATATTCGCTTTTAAAAAGGTTATGCCCTCACTGTGAGCACGTGCATAGTCCAGAATATGTGTGTTGGCATCCAGACCAACCAGCTGAACAGGAGCGTTGTTTTGTCCAAAACGCGATTGCAATTCACGCAGTATGTCGCCACTTCCGCACCCTGCGTCGAGAATGGTGGGGTTGGGGTTCAGCGGCAGGAGGGAGTCGATCACGTTGGTGACATTGCGGGAACCTCCCAGGAAACGGTTCACACGTTCAATGGTTTGTAGTGTGGCTTCAAGTTCGCTGCCCGACAATTCGAGGTCGTCCATGATTTCGGGCTCGGTGCTGCGTTGCTTCATGGTGCGGTATTCGAATGGTTATGGGTTAGCAACAGCCGAAAGGGGATGTAGCGTTTTGCATTCCAATTGCCGGGAAGACGGTGTGCGAGCGACTTCAGCTGACTTGCCGTGAACCCCGATTTCATGGAGTTCAGGCCGTCGGAGAGGCTGGTGGGGTCGAGGCGGAGGCAGCGGGCTAAGAGGGGGAATAAACGTGCGGCGAGGCGGTGGTTTTCGACTTCGGAAATGATGACCGCCAGGGTGGAATTGCTGCGAATACGACCGAGCAGGGCAATCAGTTCGTTGTCTTCCAGATGGTACATGAATTGGGACGAAACCGCCACGTCGCATGGGGAAAGGTCGTGCGAGGTGCTGTGTGCATCCCAGCGCTCAAAGCGGATCTCCGGGTAGTCGGCCGATTTCCATTTGGCGTATGCCAGCACCTGCTCATTGTGATCAAGACCCAAAGCCTGAATGGCAATCCCCTTTTTCCGACTGAAATCCACGAGTTTACGCAGCACATCGCCGCCGCCGCAGCCAAAATCCGTGAGGCGCACCTGGGTATGACCACCCATACATTTGGCGAATGCTTTTTTAATATGTAAATGATTGAACAATAGCCGATTAATGCGTTCCAGATCGCCCAAAACACGGTGCAGGTGTTCCCCTCCGAAATCGGGATGATCCAATTGCTCAGTGATTTGCGGGCGGAGATTATTCATGCGAGGTGCCGTGCGTTTGTTGTACAATGGTAGCAAGCCCGCCCGGAACAAGGCGTGTCAATTGAAGCCCAATATTGCAAGCCCATTCGTGTTCCATAATGCGTTGTAATCGACGTCCCCATTGCAATCTTTTTTGGAATTCGTCATTCCAACCGCGTGCGTATCGCACCTCCATTTCCTCGCGTGAACATTGGCCTTTCAGGTACGCTGCCACCTCGTGCGAGGCCAGTTGAGCTGCCCGTATGGCCATGGCCATGCCGTTTCCGGCCAGGGGAGGAATCATGCCGGCGGCGTCGCCCATCATCAAGATGCCGCGGTGCACCACTGATCGCGGCAAGAACGAAATATTGGAAATGGCCAACGGGTTGTCGAGTATGGGGGTGGCATGCGCCAAATGGTCATGAATGCGGGGCTGCGACGCAATAACTTCTTGCAGCAACTGCGCCGGCGTTTTGCCGCCTTTGAGGGCATCGGACCGCACCAATACGGCTACGTTGAGCAGTCCGGTTTCAACATTGCTGATACCGAGGTAGCCCGGACCGAAATGGTAGAGTCCGACCTGGTGAGTCGGATACTCGCCACGGAAGTATTGCTTGAGTCCCACGTAATCCGTGCGGTGATAAAACTCAGGCCGTTCGAGCGATTTGTCCATTTTGCTACGCTTGCCAAACGCTCCCAACACTACATCAAATCCATGCCTCGTCCCATCGTGAGCTATCAACGTCATACCTTGGGCATCGTTTTCGATTCCCGTGATTTCCATGTGGTCATGAATTATAGCTCCGGCCTCACGCGCCCGATGAGCCATGTGCACATCCAGCGCAAATCGCGAAATACTGAACCCACCCAGCGGCAGGGTTGTGTGACGGTAGCGACCATTGGGTGAGGAAAATTCGAACGATTCAATAGCTACAGCCCCCCACGACAGCGGGTCAGCACCCAGACGGTTGAGGTAAGGTAGGACTTCATTGGAAACATATTCCCCGCACACCTTGTGCGACGGCCACTTCCTCTTCTCAAACACCACCACCTCAAACCCACGCAGCGACAAGTCTGTAGCAGCCGCCAGTCCGGCCAGTCCCCCTCCGATGATTGCAATTTGTGACATGGGGTAAAGATACAGAGTGGAGAATTCAGAATGGAAAATTCAAAATTCCCTTTGCTGAAACTGGCGACTGAGCGGAGTCGAAGCCGAATATACGGGGAAGGGTTTCAGAATGGAGCGTTTAAAATGGGGTAGGGGGATTCATTTTGGTTCCTGCTTAGATCCTTATGGTAACTGCTGTTCATTGACTTTTTCTCATTGGCCTGATAAATTTCTGTTTGTTGTGGTTGCGGAGGCTGGTTCAATCCATTAATTTCCCCCCATG
>JAGQVX010000159.1 GCA_020437755.1 Flavobacteriales bacterium | reverse complement strand
CGAGCAGTGGATGTTTCGGGGCTGGATCTCTATGATGATCTTAATTGACAAAATTTACGTTAATTGGGTCAGTTGATTGACTGAATTTACGTAAATTCACTCAACAAGAGTGCCAAGTTTCGGTGATTTGGTGTTAAATTAGGGCTATGAGTCAGTTTCAAAGAATTTCAAAGGCGCACATCTTAAAATACCTCCGACCCAACAAAGTAGTTGTATTGCTTGGTCCAAGGAGGGTTGGAAAGACGTTTCTCATCAATCAAATTCTGAGTGAAACATCCGAGCCCTACTTGTTTCTCAATGGCGAGGACATTGCCACACGTGAATTGTTTGTTAGAAGGAGCCAGGCCGCTCTTGAACAGCTTCTCAACGGAAAGAGACTTCTTATTATCGATGAAGCACAAAAAATACCTGATATCGGGAATGTGCTCAAGCTAATGGTTGATACTATTGAGGGATTGAAGGTTTTAATAACCGGGTCATCGGCGTTTGACGTTGAAAATTATACCGGCGAGCCACTCACAGGTAGAAAAATAACCTTCAATCTCTTCAGCATTTCTGAGCAGGAATTGTCTCAGGTAATCCCCGTCACCCGAAAAGCAGATCAACTGCAGTCCAGTTTGATTTATGGCAACTATCCTGAATTGCTCCAGGCTTCAGGTAATGAAGAAAAACATCTTTATTTAAGAGAATTGCTTAACTCGTACCTGCTTAAGGATATTTTGGCTTTTGATACGATCAAGAATTCGGATAAAATCATTGATCTCCTTCGACTTGTGGCTTTTCAGGTAGGTAGTGAAGTGAGTGTGTCTGAACTTTCAAAGTCGCTGCAAATGAGCAAGAATACTGTTGAGAAGTACTTGGACCTGCTTACCAAGGTGTTTATTATCACAAAAGTTGGTGGTTTCAGCCGAAACATGAGGAAAGAAGTAAGTAAAAGCAACAAGTACTACTTTCTGGACAATGGATTGCGCAACATCCTGATCGGAAATTTAAATCCTATTCATATGAGGAATGATGTAGGTGTGTTATGGGAGAACTATATGATTAGCGAGCGGATCAAGTTCCAAAACTATAACCACGTGTTGGTGTACAACTACTTCTGGCGGACGTATGATCAACAAGAGATTGATTGGGTAGAGGATCGAGGTGGTCAACTTCATGCTTATGAATTCAAGTGGAATCCCACCAAAAAAGCCAAAGTCCCACTCGCGTGGAGCAAAGCCTATCCCGATGCAACTTTCCACACCATTCATCCCGGAAATTATTCCGAATGGTTACTGCCCAACCATCCATAAAGTCGTCGAAACAGAGGGAGACGCGTCACACGTGTCTACCCTCAACCCTCAACTCAGGACTCCCCAATTATTTCTTTATCACCGTATGAGAAAAGGTTCCGGTATTCGAAGTCACCCGCACCACATAAGCCCCCGGCTGCAGGCTGCCCAGGGTGGAGAAGCGGTCCTCGTTGATGAGCAGCATACCATTTGCCGAATGGCAGAGCATTGACGATGTACCTACACACTGGCCGGTAACGTCATAGAGCGAAATGGTGCACCAGTCTCCCGCCATTTCAGGGATGCGTAGGGCGAAACCGTTGGAGAACGGATTGGGCCATACCGTGATTTCAGGGCTAGAAACCGCATCCTCCACACCAATAAAAATCTCCTCGTACTCCGCTCCGGGTGAACCGAATATGGTGTACTGACTCACCCAGTTTTCACCCATGTTGTTGTCCAGATTGGTGGCGATAAGTTCAATCGAACGGTCGGATTGCACATTCACAGGCCATGGAGCCACCATATCGTACTGTACCAGGTCATTCAACTCCGCATTGGGGTTGAGCAGTTGGATGTCTTCACCGTTTTGGGACAAGCCAAATGGCATGCCTCCGATGGCATTGATTTCGGTGCCGTAAAACGCCTGGAACCCGGTGAGATCCTCAGCAACCACGAGGTACGTTTGCGGATCCATGACGATACCATTGGGGAAGGTGAAGCACGTACCATTGTCGCACAACTGCCAGCCGGCCATATTAATAACCTCCGCATCCGGGTTGTACAATTCAATCCAGTCGCCGGTGTTGGTGCCGCCCGATGAGGTGTACATCAACTCCGTAATAATAGGCGATTGTGGGATTTCAACTTCGTTGTAGTGCGCCGTGAGCGTGTTGATTTGCGCAATGTCGATCCAAATTTCCGCATCTTCGCTCGTGCCACCGTCCCATTCCCAGTGACTAAACGTATAGCCAAAATGTGGAACAGCTTTGAGCCGCACGTCGAGCATTTCAAAGTACTGTCCGTTCCACGGGAAATCATGAACTTCAATAGTGTTGACCTCCATGTAGCCTGCACCCGCCGGACTGTTGTCCAAATCCACCTGGATAATATCACCCAGACTGAACATCGTGGTGTAATGTTCGCGCATGTATCCCGGACGGTCGGCGATGAAGCTGTACATATAGTCCAATTCACTTTCCCAGGCCGAAACGCTTCCGCCCCATTGGCTGGTTTGGGCGGGGATGTCGGGTGCCACCGTTTCCTGATAAGTCATGAGGCGCGCGGTGACCGTTTCTTCGCGTAAATAGCTATTCAGCAAATCGGCAGTTCGTGTCGCAAAATCATCGACAAACTGCTCATTGGTGGCCAGTCCCTGGATTAACTCGGTTTCGACGTCGCTGGTCCAGCCGCCCCAGTTCGACATGGCAAACGACAGCGCGTTCCAGTCGGGGAAGCCATGGGGGTAGTTGGGGTAAAAACACCCAATTCCCCAGTCCACGTCCCAGATCACCCAGTTCCATTTGTTTTCTTCATACGTGCGCCAAAACTTCATATTGTTGCTCAACCAATCCTGATTTACCGCGAAAATCTCGGTAGCCTGGTAGTCAATGAAGTTCCGCAAATTCATTTGCTCAATAAATCCTGCATAAATGTCGGGATCGGTAAGGTCGAGATCTACGGAGTCTTGTTCCATCTGGTCGTAAGCGTCCCAGTCTCCGGCCCATTCGTTGCGGGTTCCGGGCGAACTGGCCGAACGCTCGAGGTAGTCCATTTCATCAGTTTCATGGCCGTAAACCGAATAAATCCAGTTGTGATCCTGTCGCTCGCGGAGGTTGTACAATCCCCAATACGAGCCGTTGATGAACACGCACACAGGCTTCCAATGCGAAGCGCCGTAAGATTCATCGATACTTTGATACAATCCGGCAATCAGCGGATCACGGAGTCCCGATCCATTAATCTCTACACCGTCATTACCGGCGTTGCGCAGCAGCAGACGCTTGTAGTCATTAAACGGACGGTCTTCGAAGAATTCGTATTCCATAAACGACTTGCCGTATTGTCCGCGGGCGTAAAGTCGGAACGAGCGCTGGTCGCGGTAGTCGGGGGCGTGGACTTGCATGCCCAAGCTCTGGTCAAAAACCTGCACGCCATCGGCGATGTAGGTCATGTTGATGAGGATTTCCTGTCCGCTGAACCCGTTGTTATCGATTCCGCTCGGACCGTTAAAATCGTCGGGCACGGAGCTTATCGAAATAATGTCATTGCTGCAATCGGCGTCGAATAAATAGGTGCGCGTGGCAATGGGCGAGGGGAGATAGTCGGGATGAAAGGCGCGGGCCTTGACCGACGTGGTGTAGGTCATATCAAGTGGAGCCGTGTACAGGGTGCTGCCGGCGTCCGGTCCTGATCCATCGGTGGTGTAGCGGATTTCGACGTTGGTAATGGGGTGCGAAAGTCCGGTAGATGCGGAGCCGGAGGTAATGATGCCGCCATTGGTGTCAAAATCCGGACTGGCCAGCGTTCCGAGGTATTCCGCAGTTGAGTTTTCCTGCTCGGGCGTGGGGATATCGTAATACCGTACATCGCCATTGCCGTTTAGTCCCACGCTGTGGTCTTGCCACATAAAATCAAAAAGCAGTACATGTTCCAGTTGCTGGTTGGGGTTGGTGAGAAAAACAGCTTCACCCGACTGCGCCAGCTCAAAATTCAAGTGGAGGAATCCCTCTTGCGGTTCGTTGTCGGCATACAGAATCAGGTAGCCGTATGCGGGAATAATCAGTTCGGGCGTGTCGGCCGGCATTTGGTGTTTGAGCAAATCCTGGTCGTCATCGCTGAGGTACCAGCCCGACAAGTCCACAGGGTCGGCAGTAGGGTTGTAGATTTCAATCCAGTCCTCAAAGTCGTCGTTTTCGTCGATCCAGGTAGTTCCGTTGCTGGATTGGACCTCGTTGATTAAAAGTGTTTGGCTGTTCAGGCATAAAGCCAAATGGGTAATTACCAGACAAGAAAGTAGTGCTCTCATAGATTCAAAGACGAAAATGGTGGGCAAATCGTTAGACTTACCAAGGCAAAACAAAGGTAGTATTTCCCGTTGACGTTTTGGATCGACCGATCATCACGATTATGGCACTCTTGCAATCCGGGGACTCCGGTTATCCATTTGCCGAATGGCGAGACCTTGTAATTCCTATTCATTTCTTATTTTCGACGTCCTATTTAAAACCAAAATCAAGGATCCTGCTTTGCGGGAATCAAATTCAACTCATCATGAAATTCAATCATTTGTTCATTGTGGGGACTGCGCTTTGGCTCACGGCTTGTGGACCAGCAGCAGATCACACCACTGAGGTTTCGCTCCCGTCGGACGATTGGGAAATGGCCGAAGCAACCGATAAATCGGCTGATGTCGTTACTGACGACGACGGATTTGTGTGGCAGACCGAGCAGTTTGCCGATATCCGCATGGTTCGCTACCAAATTCCCGGATGGGATAATCTTAGCGCCAAGCAAAAAGAGCTGGTATACTACCTCACGCAAGCCGGATATAGCGGACGGGATATGATGTACGATCAAAACTACCGTCACAACCTGGAGATTCGCAATACGCTGGAAAACATTTATGCCAACTATGCAGGCGACAAGAACACGAAGGGTTGGCAGCGTTTTGAGACGTATTTGAAGCGTATTTGGTTTTCTAACGGTATCCATCACCACTATTCCAATGCGAAACTTGTTCCCGGATTTAACGAAGCTTATTTCGATTCGCTTCTTGCCGGAGTGGGCGGTTCCATCAGTGATGAAGCCCGCAAGGCGATTTTCGATCCGAAATTCGACGCCAAGAAAGTTGAACTCGACGAAACCAAAGGTTTGGTAGAAGGTTCGGCTGTGAACTTCTACGCCCCCGACATAACTACGGAAGAGGCATTTGCCTATTTCGACAGCATTAAGGATTCAGCCTCACGTGCGCCTATTTCATACGGATTGAACTCGCGCCTTGTGAAAAATGAGCAAGGTGAGGTAGTTGAAGATGTATATAAGGTAGGAGGTACCTATGGTGCGGCTTTGGAGCAAGTGTGTGAATGGCTGCGCAAAGCCGAGCAAGTAGCCGAAAACGACGTTCAGGCCGCAGCATTGCGCAACCTGATTAAGTTTTACGAAACGGGTGACCTTCGCGTATGGGATACCTACAACATCAACTGGGTAAAAGATACCAAGGGCGATATTGACTACATCAACGGATTTGTGGAAGTGTACAACGATCCCCTCGGTTTTACAGGAAGCTATGAAACGATAGTAGAGATCAAGGATTTCGACGCTTCGTCGCGTATGGCCGTATTGATGGAAAACGCGCAGTGGTTTGAAGATGAGTCGCCCATTATGGACGAGCATAAGAAGGAAACCGTAACGGGAATCCTGTACAATGTAGTGAATGTAGCGGGAGAATCGGGTGATGCATCGCCTTCGACTCCTATTGGTGTAAACTTGCCCAACGCCAACTGGATCCGCACCCTTCACGGTTCGAAGTCGGTAAGCTTGGGAAATATCCTTGCAGCTTATGACAACTCATCAGGATCGGGTATGTTGACGGAGTTTGCCCACGACCAGGAAGAAATCGATCGCGCCCTTGCGCATGGTGACCTTGCAGGTAAGCTGCACACCGCGATGCACGAAGTGATTGGACACGCATCCGGACAAATTGAAGACGGCGTAGCCACACCTTCGGAGACCCTTAAAAATTACCGATCAACCATCGAAGAAGGTCGAGCTGACCTGGTAGCCCTGTACTACCTGATGGACCAGAAACTGGTTGACCTGGGATTGATGGAGAGTCTGGAAGTTGGAAAAGCAGAATACGACAGCTACATCCGCAACGGAATGCTGGCGCAGCTCCGCCGATTGGAATTGGGTGAAGATATTGAAGAAGCCCACATGCGAAACCGCGCCTGGGTATCGGGCTGGGTGCTTGAGAAAGGCAAGGAGAACAATGTGATTGCCCTGGTTGAGCGCGACGGAAAAACCTACTACGACATTCAGGACTACGAAGCACTTCGTGGCTTGTTTGGCGATTTGCTCCGCGAGGTGCAGCGCATTAAGTCGAAAGGCGATTTCGAAGCAGCCAAAGCATTGGTTGAAGGCTACGGCGTTAAAGTGGATCAGGCGGTTCACAAGCAGGTATTGGATCGCACCGCTGCACTGGGCACGGCGCCATACGGCGGATTCATCAACCCACGTTTGGTTCCTGTAACCGACGCTGAAGGCAATGTTACCGACGTGAAAGTGGAATATCCTGAGGATTTCGCAACACAAATGATTGAATACAGCACCAACTACGGCTTTTTGAAGTAGGAGGGAAGCGATAGTCTTTTAAGAATCCACCCAACCCCGATCAAAAGGAGTTGGGTGGATTTTTTTTGTGCCCTTAAGGGAACTATCTTTCCCGACATGAATCCGAAACTCGATTAAAACTATGCGAATCGTTTTCACGTCATGTATCAGATACCTGGATACTCATGCCCAGCGGGAATGGAACACCATTCGGGAAAGGGAACCCGATCATTTGTTTTTATTGGGAGACAATATTTATATGGATTGGGGGATACATTGGCACGAACCCAAGATCAAGCCCATTAGCTTCTTTCGTGCCCGCATGCGACAGATGTACAACCGTCAATGGTCGAACGCCAATTTCAAGAGGATTGTGAACGAGATGACCTTAAAGAACGGGTTTCACGGAATCTGGGACGACCATGATTGTGGCTGGGACAATGTGAAGGTTGCCAGTTTGAAAGAGACTCAAAACATCAAAAAGATCATGTATTCGCGGGGACAGTTTTACAAGCATTTCCCCTTGTCGGCCGCGCACAATAGCATTTTCTACGCCCACGACACCGAGTTGGCCCGATTCATCTTTTTGGACAACCGATCGTACGCCA
>JAGQVX010000158.1 GCA_020437755.1 Flavobacteriales bacterium | reverse complement strand
GAAGAGGAAGAGGACGAAGACGATGACGAAGGGGATGACGAAGAGGAAGAGGAAGAGGACGAAGAGGAAGAGGAAGAGGACGAAGACGATGACGAAGGGGATGACGACGATGACGACGATGATGACGACGATGAGGATGGTGAGAGTGAGAGTGAGAGTGGGAGTGACGAGGATGAGGATGAGGAGGATAGAGTTGAGTGTGAGGGGATAGGGCCGCAGTTGGTGGTTTATCCTAATCCGGTCGTTGGAGGGACGCTGCATATTCACCTTGGACTGCAGGATACTGAGTTGGGAGGCGAAGTCACCTTGTTTAGTTTCATGGGAATTCCGCTGTTGAATTGGACCATTCCGTCGGGATTGGAAGGTATTTATCAGTTTAGCGTCGACGTATCCATGGTTCCACCGGGGACATATACCCTTTCCTGGTCGTCGGCCACGTGGCTGGTGGAGGAGACTATTATCATTCCTTAATGCTGCGCAACAAGCACGAAGCAGGGTCTATTTCATGGTGTTCATTAACCAATGGCGATGAGTCGGCGAATTGATATATTTGGCCATGCGAATCTTTTTGGTAGGATATATGGCCGCGGGCAAGACAAGCGTTGGAAAGCGACTTTCCACTTCCCTGGGGATGGCGTTTGAAGATCTCGACTCTTATATCGAAGCTACCGAAGAATGCACGATCAACGATATTTTCAAGCGAGAAGGTGAAGCCGGTTTTCGCGGCATTGAACGACGTTGTCTACGGCAACTCATCGAAACGCAGGATCAGGTTATTGTGGCAACAGGAGGAGGTACTCCGTGTTTTTACGATAATCTGGCCTACATGAAGGAATGCGGATTGGTGGTGTATCTGAAACACGATGTTTCTTCGCTGGTCTTTCGCTTACGCAATGATTCTGCGGCTCGTCCGCTCATAGCCGAGCTCAGCGAGCAGGAGTTGGAACATTTCGTTCACCATCATTTGGAGGAACGCCGGGAATACTACGAAGATGCCGACTTGATCATCAATGCCATGGGCATGTCGGATCGAAAAATTGAGAATCTGGCCGATGAAATTGCACGTTATTCAAGGTAAACTCCATGCTCCTTGGACGTCAAGTCAACCTCCACGTGTTCTTTAAGGTTCGTGGAAAGGGTAAGCCCCACAAAATCCGCGTGGATTGGAAAACGGCGGTGGATACGATCTACTAATGTGGCTGTTTTCAACTGTTTTGGAGAGGCATCCAACAGAAATTTCGCCGCATAGATCAGTGTTCGTCCGGAGTTGATCACATCATCGACCAGAAAAACTACTTTGTTCTTCATATGAGCCACGTCTCCTTCAAAGCGCACTTCATCACGCAAGGGCTTGTCTTTCTCAAATCCGATAGTGTATAATTCAATCTCAAGTGCGCTGATATTGCGTAGGACTTCCACAAGTCGGCGGGCGAATTCAACCCCTTTGAACTGCACCCCCACAACTACAATCTCCTTCTCTTTGAACGTGTGTTCATGAATTTGATGGGCTATGCGTTGAATCTTCTGTTCGATTTGCCGGCTGTCCAGTATGAGGGTTCGTTCTGCCATACGGCAAATGTAAAAGAAGCTGAGGTGTCAATCAAATGAAAAACGCCAATTTCAATCGAGCTCATTCTCATGTTGGTATTGGGTCAAACAGGGGATCAACATTCTATTTCAAATGGATCTTTAATCGGTACCAATTTATGCGTGTGGAGAGTGCTTTCCTGAAATATGTCGGTAGCAATTCAGGGAATGGTCAAGCCAGTAAATAGGGTTAGTCGTCGTAATGAAACCGACATTGAACAATTGTGCACATTTGATCCTCTCCTCGTTTTCCAGTCACTTTATATACCAGACGATGTTCGCCACTAATCCTTCTCGACCAGAATCCTTTCAAGTCATATTTTAGAGGCTCTGGTTTTCCGATTCCGGAAAATGGCGTTTGACGTATTGACTTAATGAGCTCTTTAATTTTCCCGACTGTTTCGATATCTGTTTCCAACCAATAGCTGAACTCATCCCATGCATGTGAAGTGAATTGCACCTTCATGAGATCTTTGTTTAGTCGTCAAAGGAAATAGTTTTGCCATCTTTCATTTGAGCAATGGACTCCCGGAGTCGATTACGATTTGCGCTAGTAGAAAGCAGGTGCCCCGTTTCCATCAACGCATTGTACTCTTTGATCGACATGATCACCACCGCGTCTTCTTCCCGTTGGCGGGAAACAATAATGACTTCAAGCGATTTGCTAACGGAATCAAAGTGTTCCTTCATGCGTTGGCGCAAGGATGTTATAGTGAGTGCCTTCATGATACTGAATTCAATGTACGTTCAAATGTACGTAATATTGTACACTTTTCACAGAATACGACTTGAATTTGTTTTAGTACTTCATATCAAGACCGGA
This sequence comes from Flavobacteriales bacterium, assembly GCA_020437755.1. GTDB lineage: Bacteria > Bacteroidota > Bacteroidia > Flavobacteriales_D > Sanyastnellaceae > JADFAK01. The sequence continues at coordinate 4,941 of JAGQVX010000158.1, read as the reverse complement.
ATCCACGTTCTTAAAACATATCTAGCGTGTGGCGAAATGCCGAAACGTCAGCTAAACCCCGTAAAACCAGACAATTCGGCAGTTGAATGATGTAGGGACAGACAAAACTTCGTGATTCGGTTACCATTTGCCGAATGGCGCAATACTTGACCCAACCGAGGCGCACACAAAAACCTAAATACAATACAAACCATGGATTTCAAAAAGTTCACCATTAAGTCTCAGGAGGCCGTGCAACATGCTCAGCAACTGGCCTTTGAACATGAGAACCCAAATATAGATACCCCTCACCTGCTGAAAGGAATACTTGAAGTTGATGAGAATGTGGTGACATTCCTGTTGAAAAAGATGAACGTCAACACGTCCATTCTAGGCAAGACCCTCGACAAAATGGTTGAATCATTGCCGAAGTCTAGTGGCAGCAATCAGCAACTTTCGCGAGATGCGCTGGCGGCTATGCAAAAAGCTCAGGGCTTTCTCAAAGAGTTCAACGATGAATATGTATCTATTGAGCACCTGTTGATGGGGCTCCAGGCGGGAAGCGACAGTGTAGCGTCATTACTGAAAGATCATGGCGTGACTAAAAAGTCGCTGAAGAGTGCCATAGAAGAATTGCGCCAGGGTGACCGAGTTACATCGGCATCGCAGGAAGAAACCTATAATTCGCTTTCGAAATACGCCCGCAACCTCAACCAATTGGCTTCGGAAGGCAAGTTGGACCCGGTCATTGGTCGGGACGAGGAAATTCGCCGGGTCATGCACATCCTTTCGCGCCGCACCAAGAACAATCCGCTGATTATTGGGGAGCCCGGTGTGGGTAAAACAGCCATTGCCGAAGGGATTGCACACCGCATAGTGAGTGGCGACGTGCCTGAAAACCTGCTCGACAAGACGATTTATTCTCTTGACATGGGGGCATTAGTGGCAGGCGCCAAATACAAGGGTGAATTTGAGGAACGACTCAAGAGCGTGGTGAAAGAGGTCCAAAAAAGCGAAGGCACAATTGTGCTGTTCATTGATGAGATACACACATTGGTGGGAGCCGGAGGAGGTGAAGGAGCGATGGACGCCGCCAATATTCTCAAGCCCGCCCTTGCGCGTGGAGAACTTCGGGCCATTGGCGCCACAACACTCAACGAGTACCAGAAATATTTTGAAAAGGACAAAGCCCTGGAACGACGTTTCCAGAAAGTCATGGTAGACGAACCTTCAACGGAAGATGCCATCAGTATTTTACGTGGATTGAAAGAGAAGTATGAGAATCACCACAAGGTGCAGATCAAAGACGAGGCTATTATTCAGGCCGTAGAACTTTCGCAACGCTATATAACCGACCGGCACTTGCCCGACAAGGCCATTGACCTCATTGATGAGGCGGCTGCCCGACTCCGACTGGAGATGAACAGCAAGCCGGAGGAATTGGATGAAGTACAGCGCAAGATTATGCAGCTCGAAATTGAGCGGGAGGCCATCAAACGCGAGAATGATGAGGTCAAACTCTCGAAACTCAATGAGGACATCGCTAATTGGAAGGAACAGCGCGACTCCCTCGCAGCCAAATGGAAAGCCGAGAAAGATGTAGTGGAGCGCATTCAAAACGCCAAGAGCGAAATGGAGCGGCTCAAGCTCGAAGCAGAACATGCGGAACGCGATGGTGATTTTGGGAAGGTAGCTGAGATACGCTACGCCAAACTGAAAGAGCAGGAACAACTCATTGAAGACAATCGTCAGACGCTTGCCGAATTACAGGCAAACAGCAAGATGATTAAAGAAGAAGTTGACGCTGAAGAGGTTGCTGACATTGTATCGCACTGGACGGGGATTCCAGTGAGCCGCATGATTGAAAGCGAGCGCACCAAATTGCTCCGATTGGAAGACGAATTGGGCAAGCGGGTCGTTGGTCAGCATGAGGCCATTCAGGCTGTGAGCGACGCTGTGCGCCGAAGCCGTTCAGGATTGGCCGATGAAAAGCGACCTATTGGTTCGTTTATCTTCCTTGGCACTACGGGAGTTGGAAAAACCGAACTGGCCAAAGCATTGAGCGAATTCCTCTTCAACGATGAAAACGCCATGACCCGAATCGATATGAGCGAATATCAGGAACGTCATGCAGTGAGCAGGCTGGTAGGATCGCCTCCCGGATACGTGGGCTACGAAGAAGGCGGACAACTCACAGAGGCCGTGCGTCGCAAGCCGTATTCGGTCATCTTGCTCGATGAAATTGAAAAAGCACACCCTGATGTCTTCAATATTTTGTTGCAAGTACTGGATGATGGCAGATTGACCGACAACAAAGGACGCCTGGTGAATTTTAAAAACACCATCATCATTATGACGAGCAATATTGGTAGTCATATTATACAGGATACATTTGATCAAGCCGGAGACCAGGTAGATCATATAGATTGGACCGGGACTCGACGCGAAGTATTTGAATTGCTGAAGAAATCGGTTCGACCTGAATTCCTCAACCGCATCGACGAGACGATCATGTTCACGCCACTTACGCGCGATCAGATCGAAGACATTGTCAAGATGCAACTGGGCAGTCTGCACGCACGCCTTGAAGAGGCCGGTATCCAATTGGAATGCACTGAAGATGCACTGCATCATCTTACCGAGAAAGGTTATGACCCGCAGTTTGGCGCCCGTCCAGTAAAACGTGTCATCCAAAAAGACGTTCTCAACGAGCTGTCGAAAGCCATTTTGGGAGGAACCATCGATCGGACTGAACCCGTGGTGATGGATATGTTTGACGGTAAGATTGTATTCCGCAAGAAGATCGAGCACGAGAATTTACACACGATTATGTGCTGATAATAAGCACCTTACAAGAAGGAATGAAAAATATTTCTTCAATTCGTAACCTTTTGTCGGGAAATGGGGTAAACGACAGTGTAGAATGTTTCATGGAACATTCCCCAAAAAAGCAAAAGCGTAAAAATTCTCATAACGATCTTATAGCAATTAAGGTTAATAACTAAGGTTAAGCAAGCAAGATAAAAGCCGACTCGATGGAGTCGGCTTTTGTTTTTTCAGTCTATTGCATCGTGTGCCGGTAGCTTTCCAGTGGACGCCACGAGGTAGTCCTGAAGTGTTCCCTTACCTTTCATATCTTGGTTCCACTAAAAACATGTGATGGCCTCATTTTACACGCGTCGGGTGCTGGCATTGGCAGCCTTGTTGACCGGGAGTTTTATTCCGCATGCGCAAAATCTGGTACCCAATGGTTCCTTTGAAAACCCCACCGATTGTCCGTCCGGACTGAGTTCATCGGGGTACTTTCTATACACTACGGGTGAAGACACACTGCACGACTTTGTGCGTTTGGCGCAGCCTTGGTATTGTCCAACATCCGGCACTTCGGATTACATTCATTCGTGCTCAACCTCCAATTTGGTAACCATGCCTTCGAATATGTGGGGCACGTCGCAGGCGCAGGAAGGAGAGGGTTATGCGGCGCTTATTGCCTACCATAATATTGCCTCAGACTGGGAAAACAATGTTCCGGAGTTTGACTATGTCGAATACATTCAAACGCCGCTGGAGGAACCGTTGATTCCAGGCGCCACATATCATGCATCTCTATGGATCCGGCACGGAGACAATACCCGTTTTGCATGTGACAATTTGGGAATGGCTGTTCATGTGGGCCCTGTGGCATTTGGCGACAGCATTTGGGCCGGAAATTTGGAATTGAATCCGGTGTTGCAAAGCGCACCGGGCGTTCCGTTCACAACAGACTCCGCTTGGGTGGAGTTCTCGGGCAACTTTGAAGCACAGTCGGCTGCTGATTATCTCACCATTGGCCGTTGGGGTAAGGTCATTAATCTTACCGTGGAAGAAACTACCACGGAGGTGCTTCCTGTGACGCTCAGTCGGGCGGTTTACTACATTGATAATGTGAGCATAATTCTGGTGAGTGAACCGGTAAGTGTGCCCGACGCCACGCTTTCGGGTTTTACCGCATATGTAGCAGGAAATCATCTGCATTTTCGTAATGCCTGGGGTCCTCTCGAAATTTATTCAATTACAGGTTCCCATATTGCCACGTATGCCACGGGAATGAAATCCGGCAGCCTTATGCTTCACCTGGCACCTGGCATGTACCTGGTGTCTGATGGTGGACGCATGGTGCGGATTGTGGTTTCATAGTCAGGTCGATTCTACTCTTTGAACTCTACAGTGCAATCCAGCGATTGCCCGCTCACGTATAGCTGCTAATTGAGCCTTACTGGCTATCTTTGTCCCTCATTTTTAATTTCTCCTGCATGGAATTGAACGCACTTACTGCCATTTCTCCTATTGACGGACGGTACAGGCGACATACAGAAGCACTCGGCCATTATTTTTCGGAAGCTGCATTGATCAAATATCGGGTTCGTGTTGAGATCGAGTACTTCATTGCCCTTTGTCAGTTGCCTTTGCCGCAATTGGCCAACGTGGACACCGGTGTGTTCGAGTCGCTTCGCGATATCTACCGCAATTTTTCGGAATCCGACGCACTTGAAGTAAAGGAGATTGAGAAGACCACCAATCACGACGTCAAAGCCGTAGAGTACTTTATCAAGTCGCGGATGGATGCGTTGAATCTGGGAGGTTCGAAGGAATTTGTGCATTTCGGTTTAACGTCGCAGGACATCAACAATACCGCAATTCCCCTTTCGATAAAGGAAGCTCTTGAGGAAGTTGTGGAGCCTTCGTTGCACCACATACTCAAGCAGTTGCAAGGCTTCAGTGAAGCCTGGAAAGACGTTTCTATGCTGGCGCGAACACACGGACAACCGGCCTCCCCTACCCGACTTGGCAAGGAGATCGGCGTATTTTGTGAGCGATTGGCGGGGCAGATGGAAATGTTGAAGGAGATACGGCATGCAGCCAAATTTGGCGGAGCTACAGGAAACTTCAATGCGCATCATGTCACTTATCCTCAATTTTTAT
>JAGQVX010000157.1 GCA_020437755.1 Flavobacteriales bacterium | reverse complement strand
GTAATCTCCTTCACACAGACTATAAATATCAATCTGTCCGCTGTTTGGAATGTTGTAATCTGCTGGTGATTGTCCGTTGATCAAATAGCTGTAAGGTGTTGAACCACCTTCAGTGAATACCCAAACAGCACCATCACAAGCACCACAATTGGCATCTTCTGTCATGGTCTCAACGGTAAGTCCGTCGGTCACGGTCATCTTGATCCAGTTTGACTCACCAACATAGTCGGTACAACCTGCACGACGAGCACAACGACGGAACCAAGTGGTTTGCGTCAAAGCTCCCGGATTGTAAGTTGCCGAGTTGTGGTTGATGGTTGTTGCTCCGGCTGTGTTTGGACCGGTAGTGTTGCTCAACCATACATATTCCAATGCACCTGAACCACCGCTTGGAAGCTGTGATGAAGTGATCTCAGAAGGATCGAAAGGTGCACAACCTGCTTGATCACAACAAATCGAACCGGCATTGGTTACGTTATCACATGTAGTGGTGCAAGGACCTGTTTCAAATTGCAGTACAATGTTCGCAACACATACATCCTGAAGGATGCCGTTGTCGTTTCCGTACTGATAGAAATTAGAGTCAAAAGTGTTGGTCCCTCCAAAGTTGTATGGGAAGTCTGCACTGTTGATAGGGAACGTTACGGTCTTTGATTCATCCGACTCACACAAGTTGCAGATGTATGGCAACTCAGTTGGATCGTAATACCCGATTACATAGCCGTTGATTTCAATTGGATAAGCTGTATTGATCTGGTCAACATTGCTTTCGCTTGTTGAAAGGTCAAAATCCGCAGCTGCAACATTGAACGTTACAGTCACTGCCGTTACACATTCACCCGGGTTGCAGATTGGATCTTCAAAATCAATCACGTCACCGTTAGCTCCGCCGTAGTTAGAGTTAATGGTTGACGTAAATGAGTCTTCACAAATCTGGCAAGAACTGGTCTGCGACCACTGATCCAAAACAACAAGGTTGTCACAATCAGGTGTACTACCACAATCGATGGTTCCATTGATATCACCCGAACCACTGTTGGTACCGGTGTAGTCAAACCATGTAGAAAGTCCGTTTGCATTTGAGTTGAGTGCGTTTGCACCGTCACCAATCTGCAATCCGTACTGATCTGGAGTATCGTCAAGGTAGATAACAACTCCACTCAGGTTACCCGAACCGATAAGGGTATTGTCATGAGTATCATCGAAGTTGTAGAAAATCCAGGTTGTTTCGTCGCCGAGGTTTGGATTCTTGGCAGCCATGCCCTGAGCCAACCATTCATTGTAAGTCGACATATTGTTGAACCACAGGTCAACAGCGAAGATGGCGTTCGAATCTGAAATTCTTTTTACAGAACCATACATATGGGCTGTACCATCCGAGAATTTGTCCAAAAATAAACCGGAAGATGAGGCTTTGAAGTCAGTCCCAAATTCCGGAATCCAGAAAATACGTCCCGTTGGTGAATCGTATCCCGTAATCGTGCACGTTTCTTCCAATGTAGGTTCTACGTACAAGTCATCGTATTCGTTCTGACAAATGTTATCCCACCATGAATCACAACAGTATGAATCCATTGCAATCACCTGCTGGAAGATTGGATCCGTGTCAGGATATGGTGATGAACCGTTGGTAATAGTGTTACATACCGTTTGGTTTTGATCCGGACCGGCATTGTAGTTCTGAAGAACGTCGTTTTGGTCCAGCGCCTGACAGTAAACTGCCACCAGGTGGTAATCACCAAGCCATGGACGATCCATGGTCATTTCGTTGGCAAGTGCGAAGTAGTAGCTGTTGTTCCAGTTGGTGAAGTTACCGGCACGGTAATCCGTATCGGTCAACACTCCGTTCACATACCACTTTTCTGTTCCCGATCCGTCGATGGTGTACACAAAATGCTGAAGCGATTCATCAATATTGATATCTGCGTCAGAGTTTGGCAAACCATTGTTGTCCGTGCTACCACTGTTGGTTCGGAGACGAGCTATGTAATCATAGTTCTCCTGACCGATGGTGTAGTTACGGGCACCGGTGTTGGCCGACATGGTCATGATTCGAGCAGGACCATTTTGGCTGTCGTCTTCCTGAGTCACCCAAAACTCAAAAGAGATCTCAGGCGAAGGACTCAACGCATTGTACTGCTTCGTTGCCGGAGCAGACGTTTTGAGGATGGTACCGGCATCGATCGACAGACCGCCACCAGACAACCACGTAACATTCGACGTATTGTCGATGTACAGGTCCTCTGCGCTCTGGAAACCGCTGACGTCATGAACGACGTTGCCGCTTCCTTCGTGGAAGGTGTACAAACTAACAAGCGCTTCAGTTACCCGCTGCGCACTCATTTGTACCGTTAAACTCGTTAGTAGGATGGAAAGGAAAACATACAAGCCTGACCTCCAGGTTGGGCTCATTTGTTTAGGCGAACAGTAAGTTTGTTCCATAGTAGTAAAGTGTTGTTACAACTAGAATCGGTTCATTTGGTTAATTATCCCGGGTGCACCGAGCACACTCCAGGAAATGCAAAATTACAAAACAATCGGCAAAAAAATACGTTTTATCGAAAATAATATCTTGTTAATCGATACTTAACACGATTACAAACGACAAAAACCCACATTCATCGAATACCTACATTCGTATTGATCATGCGGATACGTAAGGGGTCAGAATGACTCTGGGATAGGTTTTCATATGGGTTAAATTAGGTTTGTTAAGTAGGTAAAAAGTTGCCTTTTCAGCAGATGAAACTCCAAAACGGATTCACCCGGAACGCAAATACGACATTCGGTCGACGCAAATGAACAGGTTGAACATTGCTCAGCAGGTCACTTGTCAGATAAGTATCGGAGTCAAGTGCATTCCACCGGGGTGGAAACCGTGTCATGATGGGGTAAAACAGATTCTCCATTTGCCGAATGGCCGGAGATTTTCAAAAGATGGGCACGCGCACGAATTCCCTGCACATACCGGGTTGTGTTAATAGTAGTTGTCATTGGCGGTTTAATCGAGACGTGAATAGTACGCAGGCATTCGCCAAATGTTTCTAAAAACGGGAAGAATCTTAATAGTGAGACGCTAACTTCAACAGAATCAGATGCTTTTCAAGGTCTCCATGGCCGCCACCGGATCGGCCGCTCCAAACACGCTGCTACCCGCCACAAGCACATCGCACCCGGCGTCAACCAGACTGCGTGCATTGCCATTCCCTACTCCTCCGTCAACTTCAATGACAAACTTGAAGTCATTCTCTCGACGAATTTGATCCAGCGTGCTGATCTTGTTCAAGGCACGCTCAATGAATTTCTGTCCACCAAAACCGGGATTCACCGACATGATCAGGACCAGATCCAAATCGGGCAGGATGTCTTCCAAAACGGAAACCGGTGTATGTGGATTCAAGGCAACTCCGGCCTTCATACCGGTTGCCTGAATAGCCTGCACCGTGCGGTGAAGGTGGTTGCATGCCTCATAATGCACTGTGAGCACCTCGGCCCCTAAATCCTTGAACATCTGAATGTATCGATCGGGATCTACGATCATCAGGTGCACATCCAACGGCTTGGTGGCGTGCTTTTTAAGCGTCTCCATTACCGGAGTTCCGAATGAAATATTGGGAACAAAAACCCCGTCCATAACATCCACATGAAACCAATCGGCAGCGCCGCGGTTTACCATTTCAATATCACGTTGTAGGTTGCCAAAATCGGCTGCGAGAAGCGAGGGTGCCAATAGATGTTTCATGCGGCAAAATTAGCTATTTGATCCAGTTCAGGAAACGCCAATCAGGTCACTTTTCATTTTTCATGAACATAAATGAATGGCTCCTTTCCACATTTAAGACCGGCAGCAATCACTCTGTGGTTGTAGCAAATCCTTTGCGCTTCCATTTCCAATAGCCGCCTTTAAGGTCTACCACCAGGTCAAATCCCATGTCCACCAAGATCCCGGCAGCAGGCGGGCTCCGATGCTGGGTCATACAATATATATATACGGGTTGGAGGGTATCCAATTGCAACGAATCAATTCCGGCTCTGAAATCGTTGTCCAGCAAAGGAATGTTTACGGCATTCGCCAAATGGCCATTCTCGTACTCCCTCGGTGAGCGCACATCGATCAATTGCACCGATTTGCCATCCGTCTGCTCGGAGAACTGCGGTGGGTTCATTTGATCGTATACTCCTTTCATTCCCAATCGCAACTTGAAACACGAACTCAGGATAACGACCAATGCGATGAGTAAAAATGCCGTCCATTTCATGTTTCAAAAATAGGACTCTCTCCTACTCGTTCTCCTTTGAAATGGCTAAAATTGCACCATGTCTTTGGTATTGGGAGTCACCGGTGGTATTGGCAGTGGAAAAACCACTGTTTGCAAGATCTTCAGCACCTTGGGAGTGCCTGTTTTCTACTCGGATGTAGAAGCCAAAAAGGCCTACCAAGACCCCATGATTCAAATGAAAGTGAGGGCTGAAATATCCAATGAGGTGTTCGTGAATGGTGAACTGCAGCCGCGCAAGCTAGCCGACATCGTGTTCAATGATCGCGATAAACTCGAGGCTCTCAATGAAATTATCCATCCTTACGTTGCCAAACTATTTGCCGAATGGCGCCTTGCACAAAATGCTCCCTACCTAATAAAGGAAGCTGCTATACTCTTTGAATCCGGTGCCTACCGGCAATGCGATCACACCTTGCTCATTTCTTGTCAGGAAACCATCCGCGTTCAACGTGTAATGGAAAGAGACGGAGCCTCAGAAAGTGAGGTACGCGCGCGTATGAGTCGCCAATGGAGCGATGAACGCAAACGAGAACTTGCCGGATTCGAAATAGTCAATGACGGCCAACGGGCGCTCATCCCTCAAATCATGGAACTTCATAATCAACTAAAGGGAATAAATTGAGCATCGAAACGATGTAATGCGATTCGCTATCTTGGTCGGGTGAAAACCAAAGGACTCCTCAAAGCTCTCGGACCGGGCATTTTGTTTGCCAGCACCGCCATTGGGGTGTCGCACCTTGTCCAAAGCACCCGTGCGGGAGCCGGCTTTGGGTTTGGGCTCATTGGAATTGTGGTGCTTGCCAATGTGGTCAAGTACCCTTTTTTCGAGTATGGGTCACGCTACGCTAATATTACCGGAAAAAGCATCATCAGCGGATATCGGGAAACAGGAAAGTGGGCGCTTTATCTCTACCTCGTTATTACACTTAGTTCCATGTTTTTCGTGGCCGCTGCGGTTGGAGTGGTTACCGCCGGATTCCTCGACAACCTTTTTGGAATTGGCTCTTTGAGAACGGTGACGATAGTATTGTTTGCCCTTTGTGTGGTGATCCTCATGATCGGGCGGTATCGGTTGTTGGATAGTTTGATCAAGGTAATCGCAGCCGTATTGCTGTTGAGCACGCTGCTGGCCTTTGTGCTGACCCTTGGTCACGGAAGGGAAAGCACCGCTCCGTTGTTTCCCGAGATGGATTGGCTGTCCAACCTCGGATTCATCATTGCCCTCATGGGCTGGATGCCAACAGCAGTAGACCTCAGTGCCTGGAACAGTCTGTGGACGCTGGAACGAATCAAGCAGACCGGATACCACCCTGAACTGCGGGAGACCTTGTTTGACTTCAACATGGGCTACATCATTTCGGGAGTCCTTTCATTGGTATTTGTAACACTTGGCGCTTACCTTATCTATGGCACCGGCTCAAGCATGCCCGACGGATCAGCAGCTTTTGCCAATAGCGTGGTAGGACTGTACACCGCTACTATTGGGGATTGGAGCTGTTGGATTATTGCGACAGCAGCCTTCTCCATAATGTTTGGTACCTGCATAGCCGTGTTTGATGGATATGCCCGCAGTGTCGATGAAGCTTTGCTGCACCTAAGGAACGAAGTACGGCCGGATGAACGAAAGAAGCTTTATCCAGTAACCTTAATGATTACGGGAATCGGGGCGTTCGGGTTGATTTATTACATGCTGTTTTTTCAATCGAACAGCGCCGGGTTTAAACGATTGGTGGACCTGGCAACGACCATTTCATTTGTAATCGCTCCGGTAATTGCCGCTTTGAATTTTTACCTGGTTATGAATCGTCGGTTTCCACGCGAAAACAGACCCCCGGCATGGATGAGGGCGTTAAGTTATTTTGGCATCCTGTTTTTGTTTGGCTTCAGTGTTTTCTATCTATTTGCAGACTGATTATTAGTTAATGGGACACTTGACAAGGATTTTTCTCCTCGTATTGGCAATGGTTTCAGCATACGCAAATGCTCAGGACTTCTATTTTATAGACGTACGTAGAGACTATTTTCATGCCCGCGAATTATGCACTGCGGACGACCTCACCTTCGGTCAATATCGCCCCTCTTCTCTCGTCGATTCCAGCATGGCTCTGCTTCAATCCGACCTTTCCATTGTTGAGCTTATCAACCGAAAGGATTTGCTTGATCACCTTGCCGGTAAACGCGTCCTTATCCTTATCCACGGAATGGCCAAAGATTGGGGACAGGCCAACAAAGATTTGTGCAACATATATTGGAACCTCGGAAAACACAATATCCAACAATACGATGCTGTTGTTGGAGTTACCTGGCCGGGAGATGACTACTTAGGCATTTCACCATACGTCACGGCCAACCGTAATGCCCTAAAAACGGCGCGACGCATAGGTCCTGTATTGGAGGAATTAAGCAGCCGGTGCCAATCAGTGGACCTTATCACCCACAGCATGGGCAGCAAAGTGGCCTCTAAGTGTCTGAAATCGTATGATTTTCACTGCAGGAATGCCTTTTTTCTGGCGCCTTCTATTTTTCGAGGGAGCTTGCGACCCGGAGGGAGATGGCGACGTAGTTTGAAATCGATTGATGAACAGCTCCTTGTTTTTCATTCTACAGGCGACTGGGCATTCAACTGGACGCGACTTCAACACATGGGGATGGGGTACCGGGGCATAGCAGGAAGGATAGCACGAAAGAATAGCAAGATCAGTCAGATCGATTGCAGTGCCTATATCAATCAGGAAGTCTATAAGCGTATTCCACGAAATGCTTTTACAAGCAGAAGCAATCACAGCTACTACACGGAATGCCATGAGGTGTTCCACTATATCTCGTGCGCCCTCAAAGGAACAAACAGCAATGCATCATCAGCAGAACCGTAAATAGGAGAGATTGATGGTGGCGCCATGCTTCCAAGCGTTTTCAAGGACCATAAAGTCTTGCCGCTGAGGAGGCATACCAAGACCAACTTCCACTTTTCCATTTCAAGATTTGGTGTTTTTGTTTGTAACTAACAAGCACATCCAATGGGAGCCATATGAAGTGTGAGAATTTAAATCGTTACCAAAAATAAAAGGGACCCGAATGGATCCCTTTCAATTGCCTTAAAGATT
>JAGQVX010000156.1 GCA_020437755.1 Flavobacteriales bacterium | reverse complement strand
GCAGCAATGTCCCTAAACTGCTGAAATAAGGTTTCTCGTTGTTGTCCATTTATTGTCCTGAACAGTGGGTCGTTCTCGTAGTCTTTACTCTCCTTACTCTTTAGAAGTTTGCTCCAGTAGGCAATGTATCGGTCAAGTTCTTCTGCTGCCCACAGGTAAATCTCAACGTTTGGATTTGCGCTTTCCAAACTTGAGTAGTCCATAATTCCATAGGAGATAAAGTTGTCAGTCGTGTCCTGAATGTCCTTTTTGGTTATTTCTATTCTCCCGTCCTTATCCGAGAGGAATGGAGATAGGTAAATGTCATTTTTGTGTGTCGCAAAGGTCTTGATACCGACCAATACTTTATCCAGTCGGGCTGGTTGTCCGTCAGAATCGGTCAATTGGATTGTCACTTTGTCGGGTACGGTCAACATTGTACTTTTTAATGGTGGCGTAGAGTAGAGCCTGACACCCCACTCCTATTTATCCACCCCGAAAGGTAACAAAATAGTCATGAGCTGTCAGCGCCCCCTACATCAAACCGTGCATGAAGTTTTCCCTCACACGGCTTACCGATAGACTTCTTCATTGAGCTTTCGCAAGGGTTTTTAAGCGAGCATATTTCTCTATGTCTAGCAAACCATAAAACTTCACTAGGTTCTCATAGGGTCGCTGGCGTAGCTTCCGATGCGCTTTCCTTCCTTTGCTTTTCATCCACTTAAATAGCTTGTAGTCCAAATGTAACTTGATGATTTTGATGGTCTCCCAGATGTGTGTCACTTTGCTAATGGAAAAGTAATTCAACCAACCAATAAGTAACTGGTTGAGTTTCCATACTATCCATTCTATTGTCCAATGCCTGCGATTGGCTAACAAGTCGCGCAGCTTGGTGTAGAGCTTTGAACGTGACTTCATGCTTGGGCGAACATTGGTGTAGTTCTTGGTGTTCCAATCAAATTTGGATTTTATCGTCCTGAACTCGAAGCCCAAAAAGTGCAGACTACTCTTGCTGCTGTGCAACAGTTTGGTCTTTTCCTTGTTGAGTCTCAGCCCCATGTTCTCCATTATCCTATTGATATAAGCTCGTATTTCTCTACTGAAATACCATTTGCCCATCAAAAGAAAATCATCTGCATAGCGGACTATGCGGATTTCGGCTTTTGCAAACTTCCCCCTTGGGTTATTCACAATTCGGTCAAAGGCATGAAGGTAGATGTTTGACAACAATGGCGATATTACCCCTCCTTGCGGACTACCCGAAGTGCTTGCTTCCAGCTTTCCATCGGGCAACTGTACTGGAGCTGTCAACCATTGTTGTATTAGATTCAGGATGTTTTTGTCTACCAACCTCTCTTTAAGCAGGGTAAACAATTTACTGTGCGGTATGCTGTCAAAATAATTTGACAAGTCTGCATCGTAAACAAACTGGTGTCTGTCGTAAATGTTTTGCTTCACCTGTTTGATCGCTTCTTTGGCTCCTCTCTTGGGTCGAAATCCATAAGAGGTATCGCAGAAGTCCGCCTCCCACAGTGGCTCGATTAGCATCTTTACGCCCATCTGGACCACTCGGTCTGCTATGGTTGGTATCCCCAGTTTCCTGAAACTACCTTTCTTTTCTTTCGGAATAAGAACCTGCCTTACAGCCTTGCTCTTGTAGGTGCGGCTCAACAAGGCTTCTTGTATATTCGATAGAAAAGTACTCACTCCTTTCTTCTCTATATCCTCAAAACTCTCATTATCCACTCCGACTCCCTTGGAATAGTTCTGCCTGACTCGATTGAATGCCTCTTCCAGCGTGCTTCCTTCACAGAGTTTTCCATAAAGGCTATACGCCTTAAAGCTCTTGTCCTGCTTGGCTCTAATGTATAGCTTCCTTTGAAACACACGAATTCTTTCATCGGTGCTTATGCCCGATGGACTTGCTGATAGACCGTGGTCAATACATGTCATTCTGTGATTCATATAAGCTTGTCTAAAGTAGAGCCCCTTCCCTAAGTGAAGTTTTGTTGTCTCCACTATCAACGGTACTATGGGCTCCTCCGATTTCTCTACTTGCAGTCTGTAACTTCGTAATACTTATATACACACTTTTAAGGTTGCCATCCTTAGCAAATAGAGACCTCCCACGTTTGACATTTTTCCATCTATACACACGCCACCCCTATGACTCCGGTAGTTTACTGCAGTTCATTCAACTGTTAATCCTTGCAGTATGGCAGGGTTCCAGACCGTCAAAACTGTCCCCAAATCTACTGTTACACATCTCGAAGCTACCACGGGTTCACACTGTATCGTATTGCGGCTTGCGTATTTGAAAGATCGAAGCTTCAGCGTATTTCTCGCGAAACATACTGTCCGATTTTCTTCAGGGTGAACAGTCAATTACCCTGGTAGGATTTTCACCTACTGGATAAATGCCACTTCGTGGCGCACCAACGTTAAGTGTATGGTGTCGTAAGGGATTGCGGGCATCAAACCTATCAAGTTACCACCTAAAATTGATGCGGGTGATGCCGATCGAATACCTCCGAAACCCTTATGCACTATACACATTGTTGTAGGGCGTTTTTATTCCCCAAATATCTGATTTATATAATCTTCCTTGCTAATTTTCAAGAATTCATCAATCATTATATTTTCAGGTTCTTCCTTTTTCAGCAAAGTCATTTCGGCTTTTCCTTTTTCCTCTTGTCCAAGTAAAATATATGAAAAAGCTCTATTCAGTCTGTTTGCAGAAATCATATCTGTTTTGTCAGGATTTGCAATTCTGTCGTTAAATATCTCAATACTTTTCTCATAATATTTTTTTGCTTTCTCAGTTTCTCCTTGTCTATCGTACAGCATTCCAGCAAAAACCCATCCCTCGGCTAAATCAGGTTTCTTTTTAATCACCATTTCGCTTTCATATACAGCCTTATCAAACTGTTTTCTTTCCACATAGATACTTATCTTATTTGAATGTGGTAGATAATAAGTATCATCAAGCTCTATTGCTTTATCATAAAGAATCAAAGCACTATCCTCTTTAAAAGTCTGTGCATATTGAACAGCTTTGTTATTCATCTCAATTGCTTTGGGATTATATTCAGGTTTCTTATCCTGTCCATTGCATGATTGCAAAATCGAAATGAAAATCAAGAAGGAAATTATCAAGTTTATCGCTTTAGTAATCTTAAAATTTTCAATCATTTTTGGTTGTTTTTAGTCAAATGTTTAATGTTTAGTATTCGGTTCGGTCAAATGCCCTACAACAACCGCATATGCCACATATATGCTTTTTCCGGCCGAAAAGAAACATATTTGTCATATACCCTTTATGCTAATCTAACCAATCTTTCCACAATCAAAACACCCTGAACCCAGAATTCCAACCGTCCCATCCACCCCTTAACCTAAATGACTATCATCCATCCCCCACTATTGAACCCTGCACCCCTCCTGAAACCCACACTAAATGCACCTTCCGCCCATACCCACTTCACCATTTGGACCACCCCAATATAAACCCCAACGAATATATCATCAAGCCTAGCCGTCGATTAGTCGGTTATTAGTCGGTTATTAGTCGATTATTAGACGGTTAATAGTCGTTTGATAGTCGTTTAATAGTCGTTTAATAGTCGTTTAACTTAACAACTATTACACACAAAACAATACTGACCACCATCGGAGAAGCCCAATAGTAGGGCACATTTTGAAATGAGCATTGCACAATCAAGAGGTGCAAAAGCCATGCATACGCGCGCAGATCAAGTGCATCACGAATGAAGATCCTATTGAAAAAAGTAGATTAATGAAAGGACCACGAAGCGCGCAGTAACACACCCCGTTTTAATAGATTTTATCCCAAAAAACCGAAGATAGATCCTACCCCAATGAACTGAAACCCAACTTCCTCAGCAAACTACCCTTTACTTAATCAACGAAACAATCGCTTCGTCCAGGGGATCGGTGGAGGAACCGAAGGAGGCGAGCCATTGGCCTTCGGGGGAGATGAGGAACTTGTGGAAGTTCCATTTTACTTTGTTGGACTCGACGCCGTTGAGATCTTTGTTGGTGAGCCACTGGTAAATGGGGTGCTGATCGCTGCCCTTGACATCGATTTTTTCGGTAAGGGGGAAGGTGACGCCGTAGTTTTTCTGACAAAAAGAAACGATCTCTTCGTTGGTGCCGGGTTCCTGGTTGAGGAATTGGTTACAGGGAAATCCTACAATCACGAGCTGATCTTTATGCTCTTCGTACAACTTTTCGAGGGCTTCGTACTGTGGGGTGAATCCGCACTTCGAGGCCACGTTGACGCACAACACGTATTTTCCTTTGAAATCGCTCATTGCCAGCGGGTTACCATCTATTCCCGTGATGCTCAGCTCGTAAAATGAGGTGGTGTCAATGGGATTTGAGGGGGGCGCATTACGTTTGGCGAATGCCCAGCTTACCACAGCAACGGCTACCAACACAACAACAATAATCAGCGTTTTCATAAGTGTTTTCTTTCTTCAACAAAGGTACGCGGAAATGGTTCATTTTTCCACATGGGCGTGAATATGTACAGGGCACAAGGCCAAATGTGCAGGTCACCCAAAACAAACTGTTAAATTTGGGCCATATCTTAGAACCATGAACACAGACGTCAACGCGTTTAAAGCACATATCGAAGCAGGTTATACCTTTAAAAAGGACTTTATTATCCTGGGAACGGCCATGCTCAACGGCGAGCCGGTGCCTTCCACCCACGTGAAAGTGCCCCTCAAAACCCTCAACCGCCACGGTCTCATTGCCGGAGCTACCGGTACGGGGAAAACCAAAACGTTGCAAGTCATTGCCGAACAATTGAGCTGCAAGGGGATTCCTTGTCTGCTCATGGACCTCAAAGGCGACCTTTCCGGACTGGCACAACCGGGATCAAACAACGATCACATTGTGTGGCGCCAGGGACAAATTGGCGTGGAATACCACCCCGAACCCATGCCCGTGGAATTGCTCACCATCTCGGATGAGCCGGGAGCCCGGTTGCGCGCTACGGCGTCGGAATTTGGTCCGGTGCTGCTGGCCAAAATCCTCGACCTGAACGATACGCAGGAGGGCATCCTGTCTATCGTGTTCAAATACTGCGACGACAATAAAATGCCGCTGCTCGACCTGGACGACCTTAAGGCTACGCTGCAGTATGCCATTGGCGAGGGAAAGGAGGAATTCACCAAAGAATACGGGCATATCTCGGCCAGTTCGGTAGGTACCATTCAGCGCAAGATTATCGCCATTGAACAGCAGGGCGCCGACCGCTTTTTTGGGGAACGCTCCTTCGACATCCAGGACTTGATCCGCACGCGCGACGGCAAAGGGGTGATTTCGATTATTCGTCTGACCGACATCCAGGACAAGCCCAAATTGTTCAGTACGTTCATGTTGAGTTTGCTCGCCGAAGTGTACGCTACCCTCGGCGAACAGGGCGATGACGACAAACCGCGACTATGTATATTCATTGATGAGGCGCACCTGGTTTTTGATGAAGCATCGAATGCGCTGCTCGATCAAATCGAAGCCATTGTCAAGCTCATTCGCTCGAAAGGGGTGGGATTGTACTTCTGCACCCAAAACCCCACCGATATTCCGGATGCGGTCTTGAGTCAGTTGGGAATGAAGGTTCAGCACGCGTTGCGCGCCTTCACCGCCAAAGACCGCAAGGCCATTACCAAAACTGCCGAAAACTACCCCATTTCCGATTTCTACAAAACCGATCAGGTGCTGACCAGTCTGGGAATTGGCGAGGCGTTCATCACGGCGCTCAATGAAAAGGGCATCCCTACGCCATTGGCGGCTACGCTGCTCCAGGCGCCCAAAACCCGAATGGACATCCTGAGCGACAGCGAGATGAAGCAGTTGGTGAAGCAGTCGGATATTGCGGAGAAGTACAACGAAGAGATTGACCGCGAGAGCGCGGCGGAGATGCTGCAAGAGCGCATTGAGAAGGCTCAGGAAGAGGAGCATCAGGAAGAACTGAAGCGCCAGCGCGAAGAAGGCAAGCGCGAGGTAACCCGTTCAGGAAGTTCGCGCAAAAAGGACAAGAGTTGGGTGGAAAAAGCCTCTCAAAACACGATGGTCCGACAGGTGGGAAGAACGGTATTCCGGGAATTGGCGCGTGGCTTACTGGGGGTGTTGGGTGTTAAACGATAGGCCATGCTGGTAGTATTCTACAACGTCGAAAATCTGTTTGACACGCACAACGATCCGCGTACCCGCGACGATGATTTTACGTCTCACGGTGAATTGGAATGGGACGAATCCCGCTATCAGGAGAAGCTCGACGACCTGGCTTACGTGCTGGATGCCGTAGGTCCTGAGAACCACCAGCCCGGCTTGATAGGCTTGTGCGAAGTGGAGAATTACCGGGTGGTGGAAGACCTGATTAGCAACCGGCGCTTGCAGTACATGCCCTACAAAATCATCCACACGGAAAGTCGCGACCAACGCGGCATTGACAACGCCCTCGTGTACAGCGAAGATGCCTTTGAGTACCTGGGCCATGAGGCGCTGAATATTGACCGGTTTGCGCCCTCTCCCCTGTTCAGCAGGGATATTTTGCACGTGTGGGGCAAGCTTCATGATGGATCGGTATTGCATGTTTTCGTGAATCACTGGCCCTCGCGACGTGACGGGAAGGACGAGACTGAGTACAAGCGTAAGGCAGCCGCCAAATCGTTGAAGCATCGCGTAGACGAACTGGTAGCCGCCGACCGCAACGCACAAATACTCATTATGGGCGATTTCAATGATACGCCCGTGGATTATACGGTAA
Organism: Flavobacteriales bacterium; assembly: GCA_020437755.1. Classification (GTDB taxonomy): domain Bacteria; phylum Bacteroidota; class Bacteroidia; order Flavobacteriales_D; family Sanyastnellaceae; genus JADFAK01. The sequence continues at coordinate 628 of JAGQVX010000156.1, read as the reverse complement.
AAACCGTATTGCAGGCCGGCCGACAGAGTAAGGGAAGCCCGGAATTGGTGAATTTAGGATGGGAAATACACGACCGTAAAAAGGGCACTGTTTTTCGTGATGATGAATGGTCGTTGTTTGACCAATTCATCGTGAGCCATTCCCTGTTGAAGCGCGTGCACGGGAAAAAAATGCATGTCTTTGACGATGCCGAGGTACTGTACACGGGCAGATCGGGAGTGGCGCGACCCAGTCGCACGTATGTGGGAGCCCGGCACGCAGGAGGGTTTAGTGATCATTTGGCCGTATGGCTGCAACTTGACTAAAACATGAACGAACAGATTAAGAAAGCGAAAATCACCCAAGTAAATGGTTTTCAACCACTTGAACACCCAACACGATCCACTATTGAGCTCTCGAAGAAGGAATCGAAGGAGTTGATTAAGGACCACGTGAAACGCATTGCGCATGTGCAGGAAAAGATGTTTGCTCAGCAGCGTCATGCCCTGTTGCTCGTGTTCCAGGCCATGGACGCCGCCGGAAAAGACAGTGCCATCCGGCACGTATTGTCCGGCATCAATCCGCAGGGTTGCGAGGTGCACAGTTTCAAACACCCCTCTACCCTGGAGTTGGAGCATGACTATCTCTG
>JAGQVX010000155.1 GCA_020437755.1 Flavobacteriales bacterium | reverse complement strand
TCGTCGTCAAGGTCTTCACCTGCCCAGAAATAGGTGCCATTGTAGGCTGAATAGGCCCCGCCCACGTTGGAAATATCACTTCCATCGGTGCGGTTGAAATGGTCACTGGTTCCATCGTTGAATGAAACGCTGGTGGTGTAGCGCGTACCTTCCCCGTCAGTTTCAAAGTTCTCTGACCAGAACTGGGCTTGGGAGGTAACAATAAGAAATAGGAATGCGAGTAAGGAAACAATAGATTGCGTAGTCCTTAGTTTCATTGTGATAATGTTTTGGTTTCGAAATACGAAAGGGTCTGCAAAAATACAGACGGGCGGGCAAATAGTACCCATGAAATCTGTTAATTCTGTGTCAATTCTTGGATACTACATCAGACGTAATCCTGGTGATGAAGTCACATTCACGAGAATACCCTAGTAAATCAAGGGTGTTTTCATGGAAGGGCACTGCCCATTCCGGGAATGCTGTCGACGAGCCGACGGGTGTAATCCGATAAAGGGTTGATACACAATTGATCCGCTTCAGCCAGTTCTTCGATTCGACCTTGATTCATTACGAGGATTCGATCGCTCATATAGCGCACTACGCTGAGATCGTGACTAATAAATATGTATGTCAATTGAAACTGCTCTTTGAGGTCATTGAGCAGGTTCAATACTTGTGCCTGTACGGATACGTCCAATGCGCTTACAGACTCATCGCAAATAATGAACCGAGGTTCCACTGCCAGCGCCCGGGCAATAACAATACGCTGGCGTTGGCCCCCACTGAATTCATGAGGATATTTATCGAGCGATTCTTCCGGTAAACCCACAACCGACATGAGTTCAGAGGCTTTTTGTCGGCTGTTGCCAATTCGGTGAACCTTCATGACTTCCGTCAGCGTATGTCGCACTGTTTTGCGTGGATTCAGTGAGGCATACGGATCCTGGAAAATGAGTTGTGCATCTTTTCGAAACTTACGCAATGCATTTGCCTTCATGGCCGTAACGTCTTTTCCACCATAAATGACTTGCCCGGAAGAGGGAGCAATGAGTTGCAAAAGCGTCCTGCTGAGCGTGGTTTTGCCGCAACCGCTTTCTCCTACCAAACCGAGGGTTTCTCCCGGATAGATGTCAAAAGATACATCGTGCAATGCGTGGAACGCCTTTTTTCCCTTGTGGTATACTTTGTTTAAGCTTTTCACTTCGACAAGGGGAGTGTTTTTCATTAGCAAATTGATCCGTTTCACGCGCGTTTCGGGATGCTCTTCTTGTGTGTCCGGTTCCAGTCCGCTGAGGAATTGGTGGACGGTTGGCAAACGGTTGGGACGGCGGTTCCAGGGCGGGCGACAGGCTACTAATCCTTTGGTATAGGGATGTGCAGGACTGTTGAGAATGGTTTGTACATCCCCCTGTTCCACTACTTGTCCACGTTGCATTACCACAACATGATTGGCCATTTCAGACACCACTCCCAAGTCGTGAGTAATGAAGATCATAGCCATTTGGTAGTCGTCCATAAGGTGCTTTAACAGGGCCAGGATTTCCTTTTGAACGGTAACATCCAACGCCGTAGTTGGCTCGTCGGCGATGAGTAAGGTGGGATTGCAGGCAATGGCCATAGCGATAACCACACGCTGTTTTTGTCCGCCCGACAATTCATGAGGATAGCTGGAAAAGATACGTTCCGGATCCGGTAGTTGTACCTGGCGAAACAGCTCAAGGACCCGCTGTTTTCCATTTGGCTTGTCCAAATCCTCATGTATTCCCAGTACTTCCTGGACCTGGAAGCCACAGGTGAGCACAGGATTGAGGCTGCTCATGGGTTCCTGGAAAACCATAGCCATTTCTTTCCCTCGTAGAAGTCGGCGTTCTTCGCTGTTCAATTCCAGTACATTGGTACCATTGAACAGGATACTGCCCGAACTTACGAACGCAGGAGGCATAGGCAATAGCCCCATGGCATGCAGAGAGGTAACCGATTTTCCTGATCCGGATTCCCCTACCACGGCGAGGCATTGTCCTTTACTGACATGGAATCCGACATTGGAAATGACCGGCTGTTGTTGAGGTTGGAAGCCGGCGGAGAAATGCTCTATTTCAAGGGTGTAGTGACACATTAGGGGGCAATCCCATCTTTTTCGAAGAAGTTGACGGTGAGGTATGGACGACCTTTTTCACGGCTTTCATTGGCCATGGATATTTCGAGATCAAGTCCTTGAGAAGACGTGGTGTACCAGGCAGTATATCCGTTGCTTTCGGAAGTTGATCCATACTTTTGGTCGTAGAATGCCTTGAACAACTGATACAATTCGGACACCTGGGTGCTGTCTGACGGGAAAAATCCCAGTTCGATATTGTAGAGTTCCCCTTCATTGAAGTTGTAGGAGATTTCATAGAATGTCGAGTCTTTCATATCCAGGGGCACCCGGCAAATAAGTTCGTCGGGCATGGAATACACCACATTTTGTTCCTCGCGTGCAGCAACTTCGATCCATTCGTCGCCAATCTGCACACCCCGGAAATCGCCATCGCCGGCATGTTGAATCAGGTCATTCATGCCGGAAGCAGGTTGTGAGGGGTTGTCGCATGACCACAAAATGACCGCTACGAACAGCCAGGTGTATCTCAGGTGCTTCACGGGTCTAAAGTAGTTCAAATTGAAACGCAAATAGCTGAACAGGGCGGGCTTTCTGCTTGATATTTGGCTTTATGCCTTGACAATCAAGACCTATGCATGCTCACTATTTTTGAACAGTCTCAATTCACAAATGTCAGATGTAAGCGATAAAAAATAATCGGCAAAATTCTAAATTCTGTCGACGAAGGGCTTTTTTTTCGTTACTTTTGCATAGAAATGGCTAGTGGCGCATCGTTTTCCCTGATTATTTGACCGATGCTTCACATTCCTGAAGACTGAATTAAACAAATCTTAACCAATTGAAAGCAATGGTCACACTATCTATTGCCCGCAGGATTGCGCTTGCCCTTGTTGTGGTGAGTGGTGCAATTTTGGCACAAGGCCAAACGGGTAACTGGACTCCTCAAGACAAGGCAGCAGGCAACATTCCTGTTCCACAAGATGTGGAATACGAAGGAACTTATCCTGATGTGAATTCCTTTTTTAAGGATCAATCCAACAATTTTACAGAGGGTTGTTACATCCCTCATGATCCCAACACATGGACGCAGCCCTCATTCATCAATAATGGAAGCGGTGGTTCAAGTGATGACGACGGTTCGAACGGACCGATCGCACTTCCGTTCACGTTTGATTTCTTCGGACAGTCGTTCAATGAAATGTGGATCAACATCAATGGAAACATCTCGTTTGATGGTCCATATTGGCAGTACTCACCCATCGGATTTCCCAGCTCTGACTATGTGATGCTCGCTCCATTTTGGGGTGATGTTGACCTTGGAGGTACAGGAGAGGTTTGGTATTTGGTGACACCGGATGCCGTTTACATCAACTGGGTGGAAGTAGGCTACTATAGCGACAATACCGATTTGGTGAATACGTTCCAATTGATCATTACCGATGGAACCAATCCTTTGATTGGGGTCGGAAACAATGTGGCGTTTTACTACGATGATATGCAATGGACTACCGGTGATGCATCGGGTGGTTCGGGTGGATTCGGAGGTTCTCCGGCTACTGTAGGTGCCAACGTTGGAAATGGCGATGACTTCTTCCTCATTGGTCGCTTCGATCATCCCGGAACGGATTATGACGGTCCGAACGGAGGCACCGATGGAGTGGATTACCTCGATGGACAGTGTATTGAATTTAGTGTAAGTGATGATGAGAATTTCCCACCGGTAGCACAGAATTTTCCTGCCAACAACACTGTGAACCTGTGTGTGGGCGAAACCATGAATTTATCGGTCAACTTCACCGGACCTGAGAATGACCAGGATGTATCGGTAGTAGTTGATGCCGGGTCGTATAGTGGCTTTAACGCCACTTCGAATGTGCCAGGAAATCCGGCTGTTGTTAGCTTCACACTCGAAGGCACTGCCCCTGGCTCATACAACATAGCGTTCACAGCGAGCGACGATCACGTACCGGCAGGTGTAACTACGGTGAACCTCACTGTAAACGTAATATCTTGCTACGAAGAGAATCCTGATCTGACCGGAGATAACTGTCCGAGCATTGACGTGATCCTCATCCTTGATGAATCTAACTCTATTGGCAACGACGACGATGAAGTAGTTGATGGTGCTGTGGCACTGGCGAATGGGTTGAAGAATACAACTGCTCGTTTGGCGGTTATTAAGTTTAGTACTTCTGCTGAAAACGTGGATGTACCGGGGTTTGGAGCAGGTTATGTGGCTGTTGATGATGCGTATGTAGCATCACTTCAAAGCCACCTTAACAGTACATACAATCCAAACGGATGGACCAACTGGGAGGATGCCCTTGAACACGCGAAGACTCTTCACGATGCCGATGCAGCCGACCTGATCGTAATTGTTACTGATGGTAATCCAACGGCAATGATCAATGATGGAGGATGTTCAGGCTGTGGTAATTCCAATGGTTCGGCATGTTATGATTGCAATGAATCGAATGCCCTGGCCCGAGCAGAAGCTGTAGCCAATCTGCTTAAAGGAAGTGGAGCACACTTGTTTGCTTTGGGTGTGGCCGATAATATCGACGCTGCTAATCTGGCGGCAATCACCGGACCTGACCAAGACTTAGGACCTGGCGATCAGCCCGGAATTGACCCCCCATTCAACGAAGCTGATTATACGCTTTTGCCATTCGAAGAATTGGAGGAATGTTTGGCACTTATTGCCAACTCGTTGTGTTGCACCGCGGATCCGACTGTTGAGTGCTTGCCCAACGTGGATGTAGAATGCAACACGCCTTTCGATCCTTCAGTAACAGGAATTCCTCAAATTTTTGGAAATACCTGTGGATTGGAGTACACGCTGGAATACTCGGATGAATTGACTGTTCAGGATGCGTGCAATACCTATTATGTACGTACGTGGTATCTAAACAATGCTCAAGGCGAGCTGGTAGACGATTGCAACCATGTGATTCACATTTATGATACACAGGCTCCAACGCTCATTTATCCCGACAATCTTTACTACACTTTTGAATGGGGAATTTTGGGATCGAACCTGATTGATGATTTCCTTGAGGGAACGATTACCGAGCAGGAGTTGCTTGCATTGGCGCCTATCTTGTTGCCTGAGCTTCAGGCGCAGGGATTCTTCTTCCCATACGGAGAGGACAACTGCGATCCGGAGCCGGACATCAATTTCAGCCAAACTTTCTTGGGAAGTGAGAACTTTGATTGTCCATTGGTTGGTCAAATCATCTGGACGTTTAACGCCGAGGATGAATGTGAGAACCAGAGTGCATCGATTGATGTGATCTGTGATTTCTTCGATACAACACCTCCGGTAGTTCTTACTGAATTGGAGGACATTACGCTTACTTGCAACGACGAGATTCCTTCGATGGATGATGTTCAAATCCTCGCCGAGGATGCTTGCAGCGACAACGTATATATCACGCCTAAACTGACTCCGTTGCAATTGCCTTATCAGGAATGCACCGGTTTCCGAACCCAAACTCCAGGTGGGTGGGGGTCTCCTGCGAATGGGGACAATCCTGGAACCTATCGCGATGCTCATTTTGCGGATGCTTTCCCCGGTGGATTAGTAGTGGGTTGTGATTATACGCTTACTCTCACTTCGGCAGCAGCTGTTGAAGCATTCCTTCCATCGGGTGGTATGCCGGCTGCATTGACCAGTAATTTGGTTGATCCGGTAGGTTATGGAAACACCTTGGCAGGACATGTTGTAGCTGCGAAGTTGTCATTGGGCTTTGATGCTAATGATCCGAACTTCAGCAGCAATGCATTGCCGTTGGCGAATTTGATTTACAACAATGGACCGTTCATGGGATGGACTGTTGCAGAAGTATTGGCTGAAGCTGAGAAAGTGCTTGGAGGTTGTGATTCAGATTATTCTGCAAGCTTCCTTACGGAGGCGGTTGCTACCTTCAATGAGAACTATGTTGACGGTACAACGGATCACGGCAATTTCTCATGTGGGGAAGAAGAGCAGCCGGATTGTGTAACTGAAATTCTGCAGTGTTGGTTGATTGCCGATGACTGCGGCAACACGGCTACCGTGGGTCGCATCATTTACATTACCGATAACGAAGCACCGGTATTTGGTGATTTTGATCCATACATTTCGGTAGAATGCGATGAGCTTGAAAACCTCGAAGCTCCTGAAGCAACGGATGACTGTGGAAGCATCACCATTACTTATGAAGACATGAATATGTCGGGTGGTTGTTTGGGAGTATTGGTAAGAACCTGGATTGCGACAGACAACTGTGGAAACAGCAGCGAAGTAACTCAGTATATTACCGTTACCGATACCACAGCTCCTGTGATTTACGGTGTAGGTGATGATATGACCGTAGAGTGTGATGAGCCTATTCAGATGCCTATGGTATGGGCAGAAGACAATTGTGGTCAGGACGTAATGCTGGAGTTTAGTGAAAGTACTGTTCCGGGTGAATGTCCGCAATCGTACACCATCATTTGGACCTGGACGGCAACAGATTATTGTGATAACGTGAGCGTTGCTCAAAAAACCATTACCGTTGTTGACACAACCGCGCCTGAATTGAGCGGTGTTCCACAGGAAATGACCTTGTCTTGTGAGATGGAGGTTCCTGCACCGGCAGAAGTAACCGCTACCGACAATTGTGGCATGGTAACTATCGTGTTGGAAGAATCGATTGTAGATGGTGAGTGTGCTCAGGAATACACGCTGATCCGTACCTGGACCGCTACCGATGAATGTGACAACAGCACTTCACAATCGCAAATGATCCACGTGGTAGACAACAACAACCCGTTCTTTACTTATGTTCCGGACGATGTAACGGTTCAGTGTGATGAGGCGTTGCCAACTGAAAATGCAATGGCGGATGACCTTTGCGGACAGGTTGAGGTATGGTATGAAGATGAGGTTATTCCTACAGACTGTGCTTCGGAGTATAGCATTAATCGTACGTACTACGCAGAGGACGAGTGTGGCAACATGAGTATGGCATTCTCAACGATTACTGTTGAAGACACAACTGCCCCTGTGTTGAGCGATCTTCCTGCCAATATTGAATTGGACTGCGAAGATGAGCTCCCGGTAGCTCCAATGATCACGGCCACTGACAACTGTGATGTTGAAGTTGAGGTTGAGTTTACTGAAGAATTCTTTGGTGACTTCCCTAATCCTGATGCTGAAGAAGATTGTGTTTTGATCCAACCTCTCAGCCCACATTACAATCCTGACTGGGCCGTTTGGTTGCAGCAGTTCCCTGGTGGATATGAGTTGTATGAAGTGACTTCAGGGGAATGGTTGGCATTTGCTGACGGTTCAGCTACCATCAATGCGACGGTAGTAAGTGTGGACAATCCAAATGGTGGCTG
>JAGQVX010000154.1 GCA_020437755.1 Flavobacteriales bacterium | reverse complement strand
TCAATCGCCGTTCATCTATTCATGGAGTACGGGCGGTAGTGGAGTCACTGAAACCTTCAACAGCGGTGATGCGGGTTCGTATACGCTAAACGTTGTGGATTTCTGCGAACATGAACTGGATGTGGCTTTCGATGTTATTGAACCCGCAGATATTGTGTGGGAAGTTGAAGAAGACCAGTATTGCATCGGACAGTTCACGGAGGATCTCGTTTCGGGAGGCGCAATGCCTTTGACGTACGTGTACTCCGAAGATTCCCTTGACTTCGCTGGTGACGCTCAAAGTTGGGGTGGAGTTTATGCCGGTGAATATCCCGTTTACGTGGTGGATCAATGTGGGCAAGATCACACCTTCTACCTCAATTTCATTCAGTGTGACACCTGGATTCCCAATGTATTCTCGCCCGATGTTAGTCCGGGTTCCAATGATACCTTCCAGATTCATGGCTTGCAGGGATTCCCTCAAAGCCGTCTTGAAATCTACAACCGCTGGGGTAACCTCATTTACGAGGACGATAATTACCGTAACAACTGGGACGGTGATGGTGCTGCCGAAGGAACCTATTTCTACATCTTTTATCGTTCCGACGGTAAGGAATATTCGGGTCATTTCACGTTGATAAGGGGTAAATAGCAGGCATCCGCCAAATGCGCTTCGCTGTATTTTGCAGCAAGTCATTATTTTAGCGCCAGCCAGACAACTTTTGGGTGCACACCTGCATCTATTGTTGGTACGGGTTAAAAAATGCGCTATGAGAAAACTGTGGATCTTGATTTTCCTTGCGGGGGCAACTATGGCAAAGGCTCAGGTAGCCGTAAGCTATATCACTCCTGAAGAAGCTGTCGCCGCCTTGGTGGGTGATGGTATTGAAGTCAGCAACATTACATTTACAGGGTTGCCCGAACAACTCGGGCTGATGACCGGGGCAGAGGGAACTACCTTTCCCATCGGAGAAGGGGTACTCCTATCTTCTGCTGATGCAACCAATGTTGACCCGGTGAACGGGGCTAATACTGATATCTTTACCGGTGTAAGCGGAGATCCTGATCTGTTGGATGTCGCCAATTCGGTGCCCGGAATGATTGGGCAGAATTTTTCTGTGAGTTCAGTCAACGACCTGGCTATATTGGAATTTGACTTTGTGCCCAGTGGGGATTCGTTGAAATTCAATTACAGCTTTGGATCGGATGAATATCTGGAATGGGTGAATTCTTCGTTCAACGATGTATTTGCGTTCTTCCTTTCCGGACCGGGAATTACCGGTCCGTACGATGCGCCTGCCGGGTTCCCCGATGGTGCCATTAATATTGCGTTTGTTCCTGATACCGATCCCATTTTGCCCATTACGATCAGCTCTGTGAACACTACATTGAACACAGAATACTACATCGACAATGTAAACAATGTAGGATTTGCACAAGACGGGTACACGGTGACCATGGTCGCTGAATCACAGGTGATTTGCGGTGAAACCTATCATATTAAACTGGCTATTGCGGATGGATCTGATACCGCTCTAGAGTCCATTGTAGTCCTGGAAGCCGGCTCTTTTGCTTCGAATGCAGTGAGCATTTCATCGGGTGTGGACAACCCACCTCCTTTCCTGTCATCCAACGAAGTGTATGAAGGTTGTGTAGACGGTTATTTCACCATTTACCCTCCTTTGAATCTGCTTGAAGCCGACACCATTGAACTCAACGTCTTTGGAACTGCCGAGAATATTATCGACTTCGAAGAGATTCCTTCAAGCGTCATCTTCGAGCCCGGTTCGGATCCGATTATTATTCCCCTCATTCCACTTTACGACCAGCTTGATGAGGGTACTGAAACCATTACACTTCAGTACACTTACTACAATACCTGCGGCGATTTGGATACCGCCAGTGCTTCGATCGATATTATTGACTACAAGGACATGCAATTGGAAATCGAAGACCAATTCATTTGTCCGGGAGCCGATATTACGGTGAATGGAACACCGGCCTTCGGACAAAGTCCGTTTGATTACGCCTGGACCTCAGGAGGTACCAACTCTAGTGAAGGTTATGCCAGTGGCGACGCCGGTGATTATAGTGTTACCGTAACCGACTTCTGCGACCGCGAAATAACGCGCTCTTTTACCGTTGTGGAACCTTCCGAAATTGTATGGGAGGAGGAAGAAGACCAATATTGCGTGGGTCAAAATACTGAGGATCTCGTGGAAGGAGGAGCTATGCCTTATGAATTCTTGTATCCAGCCGATTCATTGGAACTCGTGAACACCCTGGGGCAAAACTTTGGTGCCAACTACGCAGGAGAATACGAGGTCATTATTATCGATCAATGCGATCAAAGCCACGTTTTCTTCCTCAATTACATTGTATGTGATACGCACATCCCCAACGTGTTCAGTCCGGACGTAACTGCCGGTCAGAATGACTTTTTCTACATCGACGGACTCGTGGGATTTCCGCAAAGCAAGTTGTACGTGTACGACCGCTGGGGAGTTAAAATTTACGAATCCGACAATTACAAGAACAATTGGGATGGTGATGGTGCCCCTGAAGGGACGTATTACTATGTATTTGAACGATCAGACGGCCACAAGTTCTCAGGGCACGTGATGATTGTAAGATAAGCCTACAAACCAACGACGCAATACTAAAAGAGCCATTCCTCAAGGGGATGGCTTTTTTCATGACGTTCTAAGAAATTAGGGTACGACCGGTCATTTCCTCGGGTTGAGGTACCCCCATAAGTTTTAATACGGTCGGAGCCACGTCGGCCAAAATTCCCGATTCCACATTCCATGATCGATTGTCGATGATATACATGGGAACCGGATTGAGTGAGTGAGCAGTATTGGGGCTGCCATCATCGTTCACCGCAAAATCGGCATTGCCATGATCGGCGATTATAACAAAACTGTAGCCCAACTCTTGCCCGCATTCTACCACTTGTTGAACACAGCGATCGGTGGTTTCTACGGCTTTTACAATCGCACTAAAGACACCGGTATGCCCTACCATATCCGGGTTGGCAAAATTGAGGCAGATGAAATCTGGCTGATCCTTTTGCATTTTATCACATATCGCCGAAGCAACTTCCGGAGCACTCATTTCGGGCTGTAAATCGTAGGTCGCCACTTTCGGCGAGTTGATCAGTATGCGCGATTCACCGCTGAACTCAACCTCCCGTCCGCCGCTAAAGAAAAATGTAACGTGCGGGTATTTTTCCGTTTCAGCAATTCGCACCTGGGTCTTCCCTCCTTTTTCGAGAACTTCCCCCAGGGTCATTGACAGGTTCTGTTTATCATACACCACATGAACATCTCTGAATGTCTTATCGTAATTGGTCATGGTGACATAGTACAGAGGAATGGGTCGCATACCTTGTTCCGGATAAGCTTCCTGCGTAAGCGCCATGGTAATCTCCCTGCAACGATCTGTTCGGAAGTTGAAACATATGACCACATCATCAGGGTTGATGGTGGCGATCGGACTTCCATCTTCAGTGATGACCGAAGCTTTAATAAATTCATCAGTGATTCCCTCTGAATAGCTGGCATCTATAGCCTCAGCGGCAGAGCCAAAAGGCTTTCCCGCGCCGGATGTAAGCAATCGGTAAGCCTCGGCTACACGTTCCCAGCGCTTATCCCGGTCCATGGCGTAATAACGACCAATAACCGAGGCAATTTTAACCGGCTTATCCTTAATATGTTGCTCCAAATTGGCCACATACTGCTTTGCCGAATGAGGGTCACAGTCACGACCATCGGTAAAGGCGTGGATGTAGGCGGGAACGTTGAGCTGTGCTGCCATAGAGCACAACGCGTGCAAGTGTGTTTGATTGGAATGCACTCCGCCTTCAGAAACCAACCCCATAAAGTGCAGCTTTGATCCCCTCTTTCGAGCTTCTTCAAAGGCATTCACCAAGATCGGCTCATGGTTAAAGTCTCCCGACGCAACAGCACGATCGATGCGTAAGAGGTCCTGATAAACAATTCGTCCGGCTCCGATGTTCATGTGGCCCACCTCTGAGTTACCCATTTGCCCTTGTGGCAAGCCAACATGCTCCCCATCGGTAAGCAGTTGAGCAACCTGGGCATTCTTTTTTAGTGAGTCCACAAATGGGGTATTGGCGTTGAATATCGCATTGGAAGTATCATTGCAGCCTATTCCCCAGCCATCCATGATGATCAAACAAACCTTATTCTGCATGCTTTTCCTGATGTAGTGGCAAACTTACCTTAAAAATTGAGCCTTGGGGATGATTGTTGTCACTCCACACCTTTCCCCGATGTGATTTTACAATTTCGTACACGATGTATAATCCCAATCCGGTGCCTTTAGATTTGCGCACATTCTCTTCTTCGGAGCGGTAAAATCGTTTGAAAATACGGTCTCTTTCATTTGGCGCTATGCCTATTCCCTGATCTTCCACACTGAGCACAACCGACTGTGAGCTGCTCAGTACAACGGTGACTTCTGAACCTTCCGGACTGTATTTGACGGCGTTCTCCACGAGATTGACCACCACGGATTCCAGCAAAGAAGCATCTCCCCACACATAAACTTCATCATCTACCCGGCAGGTAAGTTGGTGCTTCCTCGCCACAGTACTGGCCAGGGATGAACAGATTTGCCGGACGAGCGCTGAAAAATCAACTTCTTGAGGAACAATCCCTGCATGATCCTGTTCCAACCGGGCTACAAGGAGAACATTCTCGGCAATGGTGGCTAGTCGGCGGTTGTCGTTAAGGGCTGTTTTAAGAAGCTCCTGTCTTTTCTCATCAGGAAGATCCTTTTTGAGCAGTGTTTGCAAGGCAAGTCTTACGGATGCAATCGGGGTTTTGAGCTCGTGTGACATGGCCAATACAAAATTGCGCTCGGCCTTGTTGATGATGGCCTCTCGCTTCATATACCGCAATACGAATATCATCCCTGATATGAGAATACCCAGAAAGACTGCACCTTCCCCAATGATCATGTAGGTTCTCTTGGTGAAATAGTCTTCAGTGAGTCCGGAACTCGCCCCCATAGCTACATTGAGCTTCCAGAACTCATGCACCTCATCGTTGAGGGTAAGAAGGGTAAATGCCCACCACACAAACTGGAGGATGACATACCCCGCAAGCAAGTAAAAGAGAATACGGCCTTGAGATTTCACGCTGCAAAGGTGCTGAAAAAAAAAGGTCATTTCTTGCGAAATGACCCTCTTCATGTCTTTATAATTAAGTCATCATCGACTTACTTTCCATCCCTTCCAACTCGGCCAGGCTTCACTCCACCTGCAGGCAAATTGGGTTTTTCGAGAATAATGTGAGCTTCTGTGCCCTGACGTGTATCCACGGTAAACGAGGTTACCACTTTAAATCCCATAGAGTTAAGCGCGTTCAAAGCATCAATGGCTGATCCATATCGCTTGGCCTTGAGTGCTTCCAGCTTCACTACATCCTCTTTGTTGGTAATAATCTCCTTATAATCGGTACCAAACTCCAAACGCGCGCTGGCAACACCTTGTCCGGTAGTAACCACCACTTCAGCATAAATGGCACGATTGCCTGAGTAGTCCACAGTTGATACATCTGCCTGAGGCTTAGAAGCTCCGGTATCACGTCCCTGAGCAGCCATAAACATTGGTGCGCAGATCAGCGCTAACAAAATCAGTCTTTTCATTTCTTCACGTTTTGCATTGGAACGCTAAAATACGAAGATGCAAAGGGATTTTTCTAAACGAAAAGTTAAATCCTTGTTCATGTGTATTTCACATGGCCGATCGTCCTACAAGTGTTTGCGATTTGGACTGATAACCGGGACCTTACCCTGTGCGTAAATTGTCCTTGCCACTATTTACAATCACAACCTATGAAGACCATTTTTATTCTGTCCTTCAACAACCTGGGACTCGACTTTTGGAAAACACATCTTCACCTCGATCAATCAGAAAAAGTATATCAGTTCCGAAAGGGAGAACCCCTGTTGAAGTCCATCAACTTCCGCCCCGATTTGGTGGTAATTGACGACTACTTCGCTTCTCAAAAGCCCGGAGACCTAAATGCACAGGACGTAATAGACGGCATCAAGGCCATGCTTCCGAAGACGAAATGCCTTCATATTAGTCCGTCATTCAGCAACGACAACCAATACGACCGGGAAAACAAGGTTATGCGATCCAACTTTAACAGCGACTTGCTGGAAAAAGTGCGATCCTGGTTACTTCCGAAACCGAAGGTAACCCAGTAAAATCTACATCTTAATAATAAAGTGTTCCTTATCTCTGCCGGTATCAAAAAAGAGGATACCAAAATGAAAGAGATCCAGACTCAGGGTGACCTTGCTGTCATGGCTGATTTCCACCCACGCATTTTGCATTTCACGCGACCAATGGATATCATCCAGTACAACACATGACTTCGGGGTCAAATAGGGCTTGATTTGCTCGAAATAGGACTTAGTAGCCGCATAGGTATGGTTACCATCCAAAAAGGCAAATTCAACCTGTGACAACGTCTCTAATGCCTTTGGTAAGGTCTGATCAAATTCACCCTCGATCAATTCTATTCTCGAACCCCTATTTAGAAACATGGATTGCGCCTGTTGAGCGGTTGCAGGGCAACCTTCCAGGGTTATGAACTGTGCATCGGGATGGGCTTCATGCAGATAAAGACTGGTTATTCCCAGGGAAGTACCAATTTCCAATATCGATTTTGGCCTAAGCCAAGCCACAAGACGAAAGAGCATTCTGGCCTGACGCGCCGGCTTCAAAGCATAGCGGGCAATCTTACGAATTGGCCGCACCGGGCCTCTCATCACGCGCGAACCAGCGCCATAATCCATCACGGTGATTTCATCCGGGCTATTGAGCAATTGTTTGCGCATCGCCTCAATTTCCTCGAAGCTATAATACACTCGAGTATCATCGAGTACATTCTCGATAAAATCATATACCAACGGCGAATGCACTCCGTGTCGACCTTTGCGCCGCCGCAGGTAGCGAAAATATGCCAGTACCTGAAACCAATTCATTACATCAAATGTAACTAACACGGGTTGAGTCTACAACATCCTGACTCAAAGGATCTGTAAATCCAATTCATAAAAAAACCGGTGATCTCTCACCGGTTTTCCATTTGCCGAATGGCGCATTATTTTAATGAGCTTCCTCTCCTTCCTTGAGGGGAACGGTTTGAGGAACGAAATCTTCTTCGTAGCTCGGATTGCTGTAATCGTACGGCCAACGGTGAACCACTGGCAAGGCACCTGGCCAGTTACCGTGTACGTGTTCAACAGGAGTAGTCCATTCTAGGGTGTTTGACTTCCATGGATTCTCAACGGCACGCTGACCGCGGAAAGCACTATAGAAGAAGTTGAACAGGAAGATCACCTGACCAATAGCACCTACGATTGCGAATACCGAAATCAACACGTTCAAATCGACTGTTGCCTGTAAGTACTCGAATTCGCTGTATGCGTAGTAACGACGTGGAGCTCCATTCAATCCGATGAAGTGCATGGGGAAGAAAACCCCAAAACCACACACCAATGTAATCCAGAAGTGGGCATAACCCATCTTCGTATTCATCATGCGGCCGAACATCTTAGGGAACCAGTGGTAGACACCACCCAACATTCCGAAGATTGCAGACATCCCCATTACAATATGGAAGTGGGCAACCACGAAGTAGGTATCGTGAACCTGTACATCCAATGCTGAGTCAGCGAGGATGATACCGGTAACACCACCCGTTACGAAGGTTGAAACCAACCCGATACTGAAGAGCATAGCAGGGGTCATGCGGATATTACCTTGCCACAACGTAGTAAGGTAGTTAAATGCTTTCACGGCAGAAGGAATGGCGATCAACAAGGTAGTGAACACGAAAACTGCGCCGAGGAACGG
>JAGQVX010000153.1 GCA_020437755.1 Flavobacteriales bacterium | reverse complement strand
ATTTCATAGGTGGTTACATCACCTTCACGTCCTTTTACGATGACCTTTGCAATCTCCATTTTGGCCTTATCTACATACATTATGATGGTGTGAAAAGGCTTTTCTTGCGGTTTATTGGGAAACAAGCGGATTTCGTAACACACTTTACCGTTAACTGTCGTTTCACCGGCGAGTTCGTGTTTGAAGTCATTCTCCCAAATGGTAAACAGACTCGACGGACTCAGGGCATCTTCACCAAGATCTTCAACGTAGTCGACTACACATTCGTTACTACGCTTATCGTATACCCATTGGGTTTCACCGTCGTTGTACACTACCAGATCTTCGAGAGTGAGTACATATTTGGAACCCTTGGTTCGAATTTGACCTTTTTGCTCAATGTCCAGATCCGATTGCTGATCAACCAGGTGACTGGTAAAGCTAGCTTCAATAGTAGAGAACGATTTGGCTTTCTTGCTAAGGTCGTCTAGTATCTTCTGAGAAGTCTGCGCCTGAATGGAAAGGGTGCAAAGAAGCGCTACAAGTATGTGAAGTGTTTTCATGATGATGCAAATCTAATATTTCAGCCCCCGTTATTCAATAACTGTTCCAAACTCATCTCATCTTGAATAAGAACTTCTCGTGCTTTGGAGCCTTTGAAAGGGCCAATAATCCCGGCCACCTCAAGCTGGTCAATAAGCCTTCCTGCCCGGTTATATCCGAGTTTTAGTTTGCGTTGAAGGAGCGATGCAGAACCCTGTTGATGAGAAACAACAACTCGTGCCGCTTCAGCGAAAAGTTCATCACGATCTTCATCAGACAAAGAGCCCATATCTCCCGCATTCTCGTCGATATACTCAGGTAAGTGGAATGCTGTGGGATAACCTTGTTGCGAGCCGATGAATTCACAAATATTTTCCACTTCAGGCGTGTCTACAAACCCACATTGAAGTCGGGTAAGGTCGCTTCCGGTAGAAAACAACATATCACCACGACCTATGAGTTGGTCAGCCCCACCGGCATCCAAAATGGTCCTGGAATCAATCTTCGAAGTCACCCGGAATGCAATACGAGCCGGAAAGTTGGCTTTGATCAACCCGGTGATAATATTAACAGAAGGACGCTGGGTAGCGATGATTAAGTGGATACCAATGGCACGAGCCAATTGAGCCAGACGGGCAATAGGTGTTTCAACTTCCTTTCCGGCGGTCATGATCAAGTCGGCAAACTCATCGATCACCAGCACAATATACGGGAGGAATCGATGACCATTTTCAGGGTTCAATCGGCGTTTGATGAACTTGGCGTTGTACTCCTTTAGATTGCGGCAATGAGCATTTTTTAAAAGCTCATATCGGTCATCCATCTCAATACACAGCGAGTTCAGTGTTTTAACCACTTTATGGGTGTCAGTAATGATGGCTTCTTCTTCATCGGGAAGCTTGGCCAGGTAGTGGCGTTCGATCTTGTTGAATAAGGTAAGCTCTACCTTTTTAGGATCAACCAACACAAATTTTAGTTGCGACGGATGCTTCTTGTAAAGTAGCGAAACCAAAATTTCATTCAAACCAACAGATTTACCCTGACCGGTGGCCCCGGCCATGAGAAGGTGTGGCATCTTAGCCAAATCGGCAATGAACGTTTCATTGGCAATGGTTTTACCCAAAACGACAGGCAAGTCATAATTGGTGTTCTGAAACTTGTCGGTGGCAATGAGTGAACGCACGGATACAACACTTGGCGTTGAATTGGGAACTTCAATACCGATCGTTCCTTTACCCGGAATTGGTGCAATAATTCGAATACCTAAGGCTGACAAGCTAAGTGCGATGTCATCCTCCAGATTCTTGATCTTGGAAATTCGAACACCCGGAGCAGGAACGATCTCATAAAGCGTAACCGTAGGTCCGATCGTCGCCTTTATTTTGCTGATCTGAATGTTATAGTTATTCAGCGTCTCAACAATACGGTTTTTGTTGTTCTCGAGTTCTTCTTTGTTGATTGACAACTCTCCTGAACCATGTTTCTCCAACAAGTCAATACTCGGCAACTCAAATCTCGACAAGTCGAGCTTGGGGTCGTATTCTCCGAATTCCTGAACCTTTTCATCGATCTCTTCTTCAGAAAGCTGTTCCTCTTCCTCCCCCTCAGAAATTTCCATCCCCAGATCATCATCCGACTCGTCTTGTTCAATCGACGATGGGGGAGGTGTCTCGTTAATTTCCAGCTCTTGCGCATCTTCCTCCTCCGATGATTCATCTTGAGGCACTTCAACGCGTTTGTCTATGGTTAGTTCGGGTAACTCTTCCTCTTCTGAAGCGCTACCACCGATCAGTTCGTCGAGCACGTCATCGGCAACATCAATAGATGGAGCAGAGGTATCTTCGTCCATGACGGGCACATTCCTCGTGCGTGTTTCATTCCGTGGAGAGGGCTTGTCGTCATCGGCGGTGTCTTGGGTAGTATGTTCATCATCTTCTTCAGAAGAGAAAAACGATTTGATCCAGGACTGCAACCATTGAAGGGGACGCTCAAAATTGAACATGACCGTAGCTCCCAGGACAAACACGATAAACAACAACGTACCGAAGCGGCCCAAGGTAAAGATGCACCACTCAGTGGCCACGTGCCCGTAACCACCCACAAGGTTTTCATTGGAAACAATTTGGAGGGTTTGGTCGAAGCCTTCAACCTGACGATGAATAAAAAAACCGAGGAATAAGGGAATGAAGAAAAGCCCTATAAAAGAAAGCCGTATCGATTTGCCGAATGGCAGAAGCTTTTTCCCAAACCACAGCTTCACTCCCCATAAAAAGCTGATGAAAGGAATGAGAATGGCTGCTATTCCAAAATACTGATTCATGAAAAACCAGGCAACGTGAGCACCGGCTTTACCCATGATGTTTTTGAAATGCTCCTGACCTTCAATAGTCGCTGCATCTGATTCGATAAGCCGCAAATCAATATGTCCCGTGAACATGTACGACAGAAAACTCAGTGCCAGGAAAATCGAACTTATTGCCAGGAAAGCACCGGCGATCTTGCGCACACGGGCATCCCTGGAGAAAGTAAGGCCATTTCTAACCAACGACTTAATCCCTCCGCTCTTCTCTGCAGCCTTCTTTTCCGATTCGGATGACTTCTTTGTTTTATTTGATTTTGCCACTATTCAACCTGTGTAACTCAAACCTTCAAAGGTAAATTTACCTATCTGTTGAACGTCGTTTGAATCAGGGTATTATAAACAGATCGAGGTGGAAAGGTGCTAGTGAAAAAAATGGTGTGAATTCCATGAAAACCAACGATATTTGCACGCGATTTACTCAAGCGTCTGCGACAAGTCAACTTTTTGTCGGGATACTTAGGGGAAATCAAATTATCTTTTTAACTTTGCACCCCTCAAAAACAGACTGATGGCGAAGAAAGGAAATAGAATTCAGGTGATTTTGGAGTGTACGGAGCACAAAGAAACCGGAATGCCCGGTACTTCGCGTTACGTGACCACCAAGAACCGCAAGAATACACCAGAACGGATGGAAATTAAGAAGTACAATCCGATTTTGAAGCGGTACACTATTCACAAAGAAATTAAATAATTAAGCCATGGCTAAGAAGACGGTAGCAACACTTCAGACAGGTGCGGGTAAAAACTACACCAAAGTGATTAAAATGGTAAAGTCGGAAAAGACTGGTGCCTATGGTTTCCGTGAGGAGATCGTTCACAATGACAATGTACAAGACTGGTTCAAGAGCTAATTCTTAACCGCTGCAATAAAATTGAGGCTTTTTTCCGGTTGGGAGAAGAGCCTTTTTTATTTTTGGTCTCAATCAAACAGTCTATTCATGAGCTTCTTCAAGAAACTGTTTTCCAAGGAAAAAAAAGAAACACTCGACAAAGGCCTGGAAAAAACCAAGACGAGTGTATTTAGTAAGCTAAGCCGGGCTATTGCCGGTAAGAGCAAGGTCGACGACGAAGTGCTCGATCAATTGGAAGAAATCCTGATTACTTCCGATGTTGGTGTGGATACGACATTGAAAATCATTGAACGCATCGAAGAACGTGTTTCACGCGACAAATACCTGGGAACAGAAGAGCTCAATGGTATTCTCCGAGAAGAAATCGCTGCGCTTCTGGCCGAAGTAGATGGTGGGGAAGATGTTGAATTCACCCTTCCGCAAGGACATAAACCTCACGTAATTATGGTGGTAGGTGTCAATGGTGTAGGAAAAACCACAACAATCGGTAAGTTGTCGAGCCAGTTTAAAGCTCAAAACTACCAGGTAGTGCTGGGTGCGGCAGATACGTTTCGAGCAGCTGCCATCGAACAACTGGATATTTGGGGACAACGTGTGGGCGTACCTGTAGTGAAGCAGTCGATGGGCTCGGATCCGGCGTCTGTGGCCTTTGATGCCCTCCAATCGGGTGTGAGTCGTAATGCGGATGTGGTGATTATCGATACCGCAGGTCGTTTGCACAATAAGGTCAATTTGATGAATGAGCTTACGAAGATCAAACGCGTCATGCAAAAAGTAGTGCCTGATGCTCCCCATGAAGTGCTTTTGGTGCTGGATGGTTCTACCGGACAGAATGCGGTTGAACAAGCCAAACAATTCATGAAAGCTACGGATGTTACGGCACTTGCACTGACCAAGATCGACGGAACGGCTAAAGGAGGAGTTGTGATCGGTATTTCCGATCAGTTGCAGATTCCGGTGAAGTACATTGGTGTTGGAGAGGGAGTTCATGACCTTCAGGTGTTCAATAAGCATGAGTTTGTGGATTCGTTATTCAGCGGACAGTGAGAACAAAATCCTCTAAAAGGCCACGCATCAACGTAGTGACCCTGGGCTGTTCGAAGAATATCTTTGACTCCGAGGTTATGATGGCACAGTTGAGCGCCAACAAGTATGAAGTCACGCACGAGTCAGAGGAGGATGCTCCAATTGTTATAATCAATACCTGTGGTTTTATTGACAACGCCAAGGAAGAATCAGTCAATACCATCCTTCGTTACGCAGAAGCCAAGAAAGATGGACAGGTTGATAAGGTGTATGTTACGGGCTGTTTGAGTCAGCGCTACGGCGAGGAGTTGAGCAAGGAAATTCCCGAAGTAGATTCATGGTTCGGCACAAGAGAGTTGCCGCGATTACTCAAAACGCTTAAGGCGGATTACAAGAAAGAACTGATAGGTGAGCGTTTGTTGACTACTCCAACGCATTATGCCTACCTCAAAATAGCCGAAGGCTGCGATCGTCCGTGCGCCTTTTGTGCCATTCCTCTCATGCGAGGAAAGCATCGATCTACACCGATTGAAGATTTGGTGGCGCAAGCCGGAAACCTGGCGGCAAAAGGGACCCGTGAGCTGATCCTTATCGCACAGGATTTGACTTTTTATGGTCTGGATATCTACAAAGAGCGTCGTCTGGCTGCCTTGATCAGAGCCTTGTCGGAAGTTGAAGGAATCGACTGGATTCGTCTGCATTATGCTTACCCTGCCGGATTTCCGGAAGATGTTCTGGAGGAAATTCGATCCAATCCGAAGGTGTGCAAGTACCTTGATATTCCGTTGCAACACGGCACTACGAAAATGCTTAAAGCGATGCGAAGGGGTATTACGCGGGAAAAGACGGATGAGTTGTTGGCGAAAATTCGGGAAACGGTTCCGGGAATCGCTGTCCGTACAACTTTGATTATTGGCTTTCCGGGAGAAACAGAAGAGGATTTTGAAGAGTTGAAATCATGGGTGCAATTACAACAGTTCGAGCGGTTAGGAGTGTTTCAATACAGCCACGAAGAAGATACCCATGCGTTTAGCATGGAAGATGATGTGCCCGCTGAAGTAAAGGCAGAGCGAGCATCAGCAATCATGCAGATTCAAGAGGGAATCAGCTATGAAAAGAACCAAAAACTGATTGGAAAGCAATTCAACGTCCTCGTGGATAAGGTAGAAGGTCAGTTCTATGTGGCACGCACTGAATTTGATTCTCCGGATGTAGATAATGAAGTACTCATTTCAACGGATCATTTCCTAAGGGTAGGTGATTTCGCCACCGTGGAAATTATTGATGCTGACAGCTATGATGTATATGCTGTTCCCAGTGAGCAGTAAATTTGAATTATCGGACTACGAGACGCTCGTATTGAACAAATCCGTTGAGGTACTCCATTTCCACGAAGTAAACCCCCGAACTCAGATTCATGTCGCCCAGGAGGAAAGTCTGACCATCTGATTTTTCCCATTCGCGAATCAATTGCCCGGAAGCATCTCGGAAGCGGAAGTACCTGACATCTTTTGTGTCTCCCGAAATTGATATTTGGTCGTGCGCCGGATTAGGATATACGGTCAGATCGAAATCGGTGAAATCAACAGATATAGGGTCGGTATACTCAAACTCGCCATTGAAGTCTGTCTGCTTCAGTCGATAATAACTCACTCCGGGGAGTGGCTTTGAATCGATGGCCGTGTAATGGTTGGTAAGAGAAGTTGTACCTGCACCGTCCATCTGCAGAATTTCTTCATAATTGACTCCATCCTGCGAGCGTTCAATCGTGAAGAAGTCATTGTTAGTCTCACTGGCTGTTGACCAATAAAGATTGACCTGGTCTTCTTTCTGTTCCCCTTTAAAGCTGAGGAGTTCCGTAGAGAGGAACACAATCGGACAAACATCCACTTCCGCACCCGGCGTACCGTCTACGAAGACGTTGGTCACCAATGGCGTTGTAATCGGGAAATAGATGGTTCCATCTGAGTTCAATCTCCTGAATTGAAAGTTCAGATTCATGGAGAAGATACCATCAGTCGTAATTTGAGCAATGAGCAGTTTATTATCTGCATCTGCACGGCCTTCGCTCAATGGGGGGAGCCACAGACCAATAACACTCGTGCCAATATTGTCGTTTACAATAAAGCTATTACCGGCTTCGAAAGTTGGGAATGGATCGGGAGAGCCAGTAACTGTTGCCGTATTGCTGGTATAAGTCAGACCGATGGTGAACCATGAGTCATACACCGATGCCGGGATGAACCCAAAAAAGGCGGGATTTACACCTGTAGCCAATTCATTGGAATTGGGTAGCGACTGATAGAAATTCGTAGTAGTGGTGCAAATCCAATTGTAGTTGTTGTCTCCGAAAATAGCCTGTAACTCATAATCCGGATCATCCATACAGATATACACTCTCCAACATCGTGGAAGTGAAGCTCCTGGGAGCGCTGCATCAATAGTTCCTATAACTGCCGGATCGATAGCAACTTCCTGAATAGACATACCGTTGAAAGGTGTTTGTCCATTTGCCGAATGGCTAAACAGATTGAAAATCACCGCGAAGAGGGCTATTCCAAGTAGTATTTTGAAAGCGCTGTATGGTAAATTAGGTCGCAAGCTGCTAGTATTCAGTTGGTTCAAAGATAACGAATTTTTACAAATTGTAAGTCATTGCATACAGTCGTAGGAATTAAACTTACAGTGTTAGTGATTTTTTTCTGCTGGAGCCTGGCTATGGCTCAAATGTCCTAACCTTGGGAGGTAAATTGATTTAACGTTTGCTATGAAGCTAAATATTGGAACTATTGTAGATCACCCTTCGCTTGGAGAAGGAGTTGTATTTGGGACAACAGAAACGAATTACCGAATCTACTTTCAGGAACAGGGAGAAAAGGAAATTTCTAAATCTTACGAGGGATTTGAAATTGTGGAGCGAGGAACGGAGGTGGACAACAGTATTTCATTGGAAGATGTTGTAGCCGCAGTGGAGAATGTATTCGAGCAATACTATGAGAGCTACGACCCCATTGAACTTGGTGACAAGTGGGATGGAGGAATGTTGGTGCTCCAGCCGGCGAACTCAGACCTCAAACCCAAAGAAATTCCTATTGAGACGTTTTTCCATAAGATTGTGATGGTGAGAGATCGCCTGCGGGTTATGGAGCAACGGATCAACAGCAGCAACCTGGACGACGAAGAAAA
>JAGQVX010000152.1 GCA_020437755.1 Flavobacteriales bacterium | reverse complement strand
CAGCGGCCACTTCGGCGCCATCTTCGGCTACTGAAGCTTCCTGAAGGGTCAATTTCAATTCTGAAAAATCCACCCCGCCCAGAAGCTGGCTAATAGGAGGCATAATAATGTCATCAACCAACGACTTGATCATAGCACCAAAATACGTTGCCGTGATCAGACCAACGGCCATATCCAGCACGTTGCCCTTGTTAATAAAAGCTTTGAATTCCTTGAGCATAATTAAACGTTTAGATGAATAACTTGTAGTTGTTAAGGTTAGTGCAAGTCAAAAATGGTAAAATTTCCGAATCAAGCCTTCACCTGTATCTGGTGGATTTTTAACAATTCCATGGTACAAACTTCAAAAGCACTGCTTGCATAGGACGTGGCATTCGCCAAAAGTCACTCCACCAACTCAAAATCAAGCTGCCGCTTCCACATATCAGCAGCTACCACCCGAATCTCAACTTCGTCACCCATGCGGAACTCCTCGCCGTAGCGATTTCCCTTGAGCACGTAGCGCTTCTCATCAAAACTATAAAAATCCGACTGAATGGATTCGAGCCGTACCATGCCTTCACATTTCGAATCCAAAAGCTCCACGTACATTCCCCAGGAAGTGAGTCCGCTTACAACTCCCTTGAAATGCTCGCCAAGGTGTTCATGCATAAACTCTACCTGCTTGTACTTAATGGATGCCCACTCTGCGTCCTGGGCTTTCTTTTCCATTACCGACGAGTGCTTACACAGCTTCTCGTATTGACGCGCGTCGGCCGAAGTGCCTCCGTCCAAATAGCGCTGCAGTAGACGGTGTACCATCACATCGGGATAGCGACGGATGGGAGAAGTAAAGTGACTGTAGTGCTCAAATGCCAGTCCGAAGTGACCAATGTTCTCGGTCGAATACTCCGCCTTGGCCATCGAACGAATGGCCATTTGCTGAACAATATCAAAAAACTCGGTTCCTTCAATGTCCTTGAGTAGTTTGCGCAACACATGGGCGGCATTCGTAGCATTTGGCTTGTCCATCTTTATTCCAAAATGCCTCACGAATTGCGCCAATGTTTTGAGCTTTTCCGGATCGGGATTGTCGTGGATACGGTACACAAAAGTGCGCGGCACTCCCGATTGTACTTTTCCGGCAAAGGAAGCTACTCGCGTATTGGCCAGGAGCATAAAATCCTCAATCAACTTGTTGGAGTCTTTCATCTCCTTCACATACACTCCCAACGGTTTGCCGGCATCATCGAGCTCAAAGCGCACTTCCTCCGTGCGAAAATCGATTCCACCATGCGCAAATCGGCGCTCACGCAACTGCACAGCGAGTCGCTGAAGCTGATTGATTTCCTCATGCAAATCGCCCTTTCCTCGTTCGATACGCTCTTGCGCCTCTTCGTAAGTGAACCGACGATCGGAGTGAATCACTGTGCGCCCAAACCATTCGTTCACCACTTCGGCCATATCGTTCATTTCGAAAACCGCCGAAAATGTGAGTTTATCCTCATTGGGCCTCAATGAACACAGATTGTTGGACAATACCTCTGGAAGCATGGGAATGGTACGATCAACCAAATACACCGACGTAGCCCGGTTAACCGCTTCATCGTCAATAATGGATCCCGGTACCACATAGTGGCTCACATCGGCAATGTGCACCCCGATTTCCAGGTTGCCATTCTCCAGTGTCTTTATGGATAGGGCATCATCAAAGTCCTTCGCATCCACCGGATCAATGGTAAAGGTTAGGGTGTCGCGCATGTCCCTTCTGCGCGCAATTTCTGCTTCGGGAATCTCTACCGGAATCTGGGCAGCGGCATACTCCACTTCCTCCGGAAAATCATAGGGCAATCCAAACTCGACCATAATGGCGTGCATCTCCACGTCATTCTCACCGGGCTTTCCAAGCACGCGCGTTACACGCCCCACCGGATTGTCGGCCGGACGGTTCCAGTCGGCCAGTTCAAAAATGACCTTATCGCCATTTTTAGCTCCATTGAGTTTATCTGTGGGGATGAAAAAGTCCACATGTATTTTCTGATCAGACGGGATGCAAAACGCGTATTCCCGATTCATTTCAATGACGCCCACAAATTGTCTTCGGCTGCGTTCTACGACGCGAATCAGTTTGCCCGTGGGTTTTGAGGCTCGCGGATTGTAGCTCACTTCCACGCGATCGCCCCAAAATGCCGTTCCCGTTTTTCGTCGGGCCAGTTCAATGTCCTGATCCAATCCATCCACAACAACGAATCCTCGTCCATGTCGGGTAATTTGAATAATCCCTTCCACGGTTTGCATTTGTTGTTCTTTCCACTTGAATTTACCGCGTTCGGTTTGTAGTAGTCGTCCGGTTTCGCTTTCCTGCTTAAGTATTTCGTGGATAAGGATTCTAAGTCTGCTATCATTAACCCCTAGCGATGAGGCAACTTGTTTGTAGTTTAATGCTTGATTGGGCCGGCTTTCCAGCACATGAAAAATTTCTCTTCTTAAGTCTCTTTTCAGGGAATTCTTCCTTGATTTCTTTTTTGTCATAAGGTGTAATAATTAGGGGGAAACTTCCCCGTCACCGAAGAGTTTCGGTGTTTTGGACTTGTGTAGTCCTTTGGGAGGGAGGGCGTTACTACGCCTATTCGATGGAACCCAAAAAATGATATGGCGAATTTCTTTTCGCGTTGCAAAGATGATGAATTTCCGTGGAAACTGAATTAAGACAAAGTTAATCCTGACAAATACGAAACACCCATTTGGCGAATGCCTGAATATGACCCTAAAAAAAACAGCCCGCAGTTCTCACCACAGGCTGTTTCAGTATTGCTATCTGCCAAACCCCTCAAAACACGACTTGAGTCATGATATAAACGGAGGTCCAACAGAGCTAAGTGTCAGTCGAAGTTGCTTATTTCGCAACCGTAACGCGCTGCTGGAATGATGTTCCGTTGGCTTCTACATTAACCAGGTACATTCCATTCTCCATAGAGTCAGTGCTCAATGAGTAGGTCTTGTTGAAGACGTCCGACAGATTCTCCTGGCTAACCACTTGACCGTTGAGGTTGTAAATGGTAACAACCGCGTCTCCGTGTACTTCGTGGTTGAACTGAAGCGTGATTTGATCTTCAGCCGGATTTGGATAAACCACTACTTCAATTTCACGGTTCAGCAATTCACCAACACCAACGATCTCTGTTCCGTCAACAGTGAGCGAAAGGTCGTCACAAACGAAATTCACCAATTCTGCTGTGGTATTACCACCGGCAATAATCAAGGTGTGTGTTGATCCATCAGCGTATGAAGATACGTCAATAGTAACTTCAGTATAGTCCATATACATGGTGCTATCTGCCGCTGTAGCGTTGAAAACGATCGATCCATCGAGTGTAACGCCAAATGCATCAGCCGTCAACCCCGGACCTGGCTCAGGAATAGCCAACCAAAGCTTCAATTCAGCTGCTGATCCGCTTGGAATCATAATGTCCTGCGTCAATGTGCCGGCTTCAATAGCGCCAACACCACCAAACCATGCATACCAGTCTCCTGAGTGAGGAATACAGCCTCCACCGCAGTCTCCACAAGAAGCAAGATCACAAAGTGGAGTACCAAAGTTCAAGCTGAATTCAGCCCAGGCGCCACCACCTGCACCTGCTTCAAAATCAGGATCAACAATTTGAGCTTGTGCGCCCAAAAATGCAACTACAAAAGCTGCCAATAGAGTAAAATGTTTCATACGTTATTATTAGGGTTAATAAATTCCTTTTGTTTATTGAAGGCTACATTCCTCCTTCCGTTCTATTGCCCCACGCCCTGGCCAAACTACCTGTGCTTAAACGAGGACCTTTGCGAGACCCTAAAACTAACTCACCCGACTCCATGTTTGCAAGCGGGTAATAGGCAGTTATCAAATTCTCAATGGTAGTGGGTACAATCCCACTGTAGGTGTTTACAACCAAAAACCCATTTTCCCTAACCAGCTTGCCGGTAACCTCAAACAAGTCCACAATCATCTCTTCCAACTTCCACTTCTCTCCCTTAGGTCCGAGTCCCCATGCAGGTGGGTCCATGACTATGCCGTCATATTGGGTACCTCTCTTCAACGCTCTTCGTGCAAATTTCAACGCGTCTTCCACCATCCACCGAATGCCATCAAGATTGGAAAGCTGCATATTCTCATTGGACCAACTTACCACCTGACGAATGCTGTCTACATGCGTCACCCGGGCACCTGCCGCACACGCCGCCAAAGAAGCTCCACCCGTGTACGCAAAGAGATTGAGTATCTCCGGCTCCTTTCGTTGGCTGCATTGCTTGTAAATAAAATCCCAGTTCTCCGACTGTTCCGGAAATATACCCACGTGTTTGAAACCGGTGAGTTGCAACGAAAAAACCAAATTGGCACTTCCCTCCGGTAGTGGAAAGGCCACCACCCACTGATCGGGCATCGATTGCAACCGCTGCCATTTTCCCGCCGTCCGAGACGTTGGCACAAACTGGGCATGAGCCAGCTGTTCCCACTTTTTTATCGGCATCGCCGGTTTCCAAATCGCTGTCACCTCTGGTCTGATCAAGGTGTACTTCCCAAACCGTTCCAGCTTCAAACCATTGCCCGAATCGATTAATTCATAGGCGTCATGTGGTTGTGATATAAACATGTGCCGAAATTAACGAGAATCGCGCTCTTTAGACTTCTTTCGTGGAATTTATGCCTGCTTCGTGTATCTTTAGCGATCCAAATTCAATAGCATGCTTCGATACGATAAACTAAGCAAAGATCTGTATATCCGAAACCGCCAAAAACTGGCCGCACAAATGGCTCCAGGCGGATTGGCCATCTTTCATTCCAACGATATTATGCCCACCAGCGCCGATGGTACCATGCCCTTTAAGCAGTCGGCCGACATTTTCTACCTCTCCGGTGTGGATCAGGAAGAAAGTATTTTGGTGGTTTTTCCCGACAGTTTTCACGCACAGCACAAAGAAGTGCTGTTCTTGAAGGAAACCAATGAAAACATTGCTATTTGGGAAGGTGCCAAGCTTACTAAAGATGAAGCACATCAGGTTTCAGGCATTAAAACCGTTTATTGGCTCAATCAATTCGACCGCATCATTCACGGACTCATGAGCGAGGCTAGTTGTGTGTATCTCAATTCCAACGAACACACCCGTGCGGTGGTGGAAGTGGAAACCCGCGATGCGCGCATGGGTAAGGCATTCCGCGAACAATATCCCAATCACCGCTATGAGCGAAGCGCACCTATTATGCACCGCATTCGCTCCGTAAAAGAACAGGAAGAAATTGACCAAATGCAGCGCGCCTGCAACATCACACGTGACGGGTTCAACCGGGTAGCTCGCTTTGTGAAGCCGGGGGTGAAAGAGTATGAGATCGAAGCCGAATTCATGCATGAATTCCTCAGCCAGGGTTCACGCGGATTTGCTTACACACCCATTATTGCCTCAGGATTCAACGCCTGTGTCTTGCACTACATCGAAAACTCGGACGTGTGCAAGGAAGGTGATGTATTGTTGATGGATGTGGGAGCAGAATATGGCAACTATGCATCAGACATGACGCGTTGTCTGCCCGTAAGCGGTCGATTTACCGATCGTCAGCGTAGCGTGTACAACGCCGTTCTCAGTGTAATGCGCGAAGCTATGACCTTGCTTCGTCCGGGGGTTTATCTCCACGAATACCACAAACAGGTAGGTGAGCTAATGACCAAACAATTGCTCGACCTCAAGCTTATCGATCGCCATGATGTGGACCACGAAGATCCTGCCTGGCCCGCTTACAAGAAATACTTTATGCACGGCACTTCACACTTCCTGGGCATCGATGTCCATGATGTGGGATTATGGAATCAACCCATTCAGGCCGGACATATCTTCACTGTTGAGCCCGGGATTTACATCCGCGAGGAGAATCTGGGTATTCGACTGGAGAATGATATTGTTATCACTGAAAACGGATTCATCGACCTCATGGGCGATATTCCGTTGGAGGCTGAGCATGTTGAGGAGACCATGAACACCGGTGTTGCGGCATCATAGGTCTCCCGGTGTTATGCCTTCATGCCATTGGTAAAAAACCATCCGAAATGATCGTTAAACCAATGCTCCAGCTCTTCCAATTGCTTGAAAATGGCTTTCATAGGCGTTCTTTTAAAGTAGGTTAGGCAGACGCTTAAAGCCAATTTTACGTGCATTTCCTTTATCTGGCGGTAAGAGGTTCTCTTTTCTCGTTGTAGGACAATTCCTACAAGTCGGCACAAGGCCAAATGTGGTTCAACAATCGATGAGCATGAAAGCCGCCTTAAGTTCCATTCCGGGTCCAATGATCGCAATGTGCAACGCCCAACAATAAGGGATATATTTGCACCCATACCCAAATCATGTTGTCATGAATAAAGATCGCATCAGCACTTCAAACGCACCCAAACCTGTAGGGCTCTATCCCCATGCCCGCAAAGTGGGTAATTTGCTGTTTTTATCAGGAGTTGGTCCACGCGTTGCGGGTTCGGATGCGTCGGATTCGGGAGTTCCCGGATTGGAACGCGACCACAATGGCAATTTTAAGTCATTCAGTTTCGAAGCTCAGTGCCGCTCCGTATTTGACAACGTGCGCGCCGTTTTGGAGGCATCAGGATCGCGATGGGAAAATCTGGTGGATGTTACCGTCTTTCTCACCAATATGGACCGCGATTTCCATACGTACAATGCCATTTATGCGGAGTATTTCAAAGACAATCAGCCATGCCGCACCACTGTTGAGGTGAATTGTTTGCCCACTCCCATTGCTATCGAGCTGAAGTGCATCGCCACGGTGGACTAGTTCATTCATCAAGAAGTTAAGGCATTCGCCAAATGAGGTATCAGACCGGCGAAACGCATGTATTCACCTTTAATATTTGGCGCATGCCCACTCCCATTTCTCCCAATACGTGGAATGGAGCACATAGCTATAGACAATGTGCAGGCATTCGCCAAATGGCTGACGCACAGAAATTTTATTAGTCACCCAAGGTTTTCACTTCGGATACCGTGTATATTGCTGCAGGGGCTCGTTCCTTGAAACCAACCAAAGTGAAAACTTCAAAACCTCCATACATGAAAACGTATCGCTATTTATTGACCTTACTGGCTATCATGACCGGACTTGCCGGACAAAGCCAGCTCGTTCAGGTTTACCCTGAAGTGTACGCTGTAGACGGCGTAGATGGTTTTACAACCTATCGAATTTTTGCCGAATTGGAAGATCCAACTGACGCTTTATCCGGGGTCTTCGCCTATGCGCCACATCCCCTGACCATTGGGAGTTCGGGAAATGTCATTTACAATGATTCCTTTGGCGCTACAACAGGAGATGCTATTACAACGGCATTCTGTGATTTTGTCCCAACTCTTTGTCATGATTCATTCGTAACTATTGGTTGGGCCGGTCAATACAACTACTTAGGAGATCCTATTGGTTGTGGACAGGCAACTACCACAATTTCGAGTCTTCCCAACTCCCATGTGATAGAAGACTCGTTTGGTAACGAAATAGCAGAAAATCTAAATATGGAAGATGGTGCCTGGTTCTCCACCAATTTAGGCGGTTGCAACACAAACCTTTTGGGCGTTGGTCCCAATAACAAAGTTCTCATTGCACAAGTCACTATTCCGTCAACAGATGATCTTCAGTATCAAATCAATCTTCAGGTGTTTGATGAGGCTATTGGTTCGAACAACCTCATGTATGTGAGTACACCACCCGCAGCTGGTGAAATTGACGGCTCCAATATGGGCTTGATCTATCCAAACGCCAATTGCCCTGACCCTGCCGCATGTAACTACAATGACCAACCCGATTTGGACGATGATATAGCTGTGTGTACGTATTCTTGCTATGGATGTACAGACTCCTCAGCGTGCAACTTCGATCCTTCGGCAAGCATAGACGATGGTTCTTGTACTACATTATGTGAGGGTTGTACTAACTCGTCTGCATCCAACTATGA
>JAGQVX010000151.1 GCA_020437755.1 Flavobacteriales bacterium | reverse complement strand
AATGGAAAATTCCCGGAACACCGAACAAGGATTAACGAACGCTGATTTCAGAATTTCTACTTCTTCATTCGTTAATCAGGGTTCCTTGTTCGTAATTCCTATTGCGAGTAATTCTTGTAGGTGGTATTAAGGTCTTTTTATGCTCGTTTCGGCTGCGCTCAACGACCGGTTTTATCCAGGGTTGGTCATTGCCAATGATGAGTGCGCTCTAAAAAGGATTGAAATGTTTAAAATGGAAAATTCCCGGAACACCGAACAAGGATTAACGAACGCTGATTTCAGAATTTTTACTTCTTCATTCGTTAATCCTTGTTCCTTGTTCGAAATTCTTGTTGTGAGCGATTCAGTTGACATCCCCAAGTGCTTGTTTTTCAGGGCGTCAGACAATTCCTACTTTTCATATCTCCTTACTTCTGACCACGTATGCGGAGGGGCTGTCTAATTTTGGGAAAATAAACAGGACAATTTTTAAAACTTTTAAATGGATCACCCGTAGGATGGCATACTACAAATAACTTGAACTTCTCAAATGAAGGCCATCTATAGAAACCCTATTTTAAATTTCAAACCCATGTTAAAAACAAACCTTCTAACTGTTCTGGCAAGTGTTTTCTTGTTTTCTCTGTTGTTGGTTTCGTGTGAATCCGACAGCGGAAACCATGAGGAGCAAGTCATCGACACGAACACCACCCAAGACGAAAGTGAGAGCCAGCGGGCAGCCAAGGTCAAAAAGATCTTCTACACGATTCCATCGCCTGTAGAAATGGCAGCCATCATCAAGAAGAGCGGGGCGTCATTCGACAAAGCCATGCTTAATGATGTGAATAAAGCAAACAACTACACCGGAGCTAAGTCGCAGGCTTTAAATCTGGGCATTTACGGAGCGGACTTGTCGTACTCCAGCATGTTCGATCAAAACCAGGAGGCGATTTATTTCTTGTCGGCTTCGCAGAAGCTTGCTAAGGATCTGGGTGTTGAAGACGCTATTGATGGTAAGATCATTGAGCGCATGAACAACAACACGGAAAACCGTGACTCGCTGCTTCAGATTATGTCGGAAGCGTACTGGTCGCTCAACGGATACCTCAAGAAGGACGGACGGGAAGAGATTTCCGGATTGGTTATCGCCGGAGGTTGGGTAGAAGGATTGCACCTGGCGTGCTCACACCTTACTCCCGACAACATGGAGTTGAAAAAGCGAATTGCTGAGCAGAAATACGCATTGAAAGACCTCATCTCACTGTTGAAGAGCTACGAAGGCAAAGAAATCCTCGATAGCATTGTTGCCGATTTGGAATCGGTGCAGGAGATTTTCAATGGAATTAAAATAAATAAGGGTAAAACTGAAACTTCTCAGGACGAATCCGGTACAACAGTAATAGGCGGGAAGGCGTCGATCGAAATGACCGACGAACAACTCGCTCAGGTAGCGGCGAAGATTAGTGAAATGAGAGCACAGTACATCCAATAACAACTGAAAAGAGAGAACAATGAGATTTCTGAAAATAATTTTGCCGATCCTTCTTCTTGCCCCACTTGCCAGCGATGCGCAGTGCCGTAGCTTTACGAAGAAGAAATGCCTGCCCATGTTGGATGGGTACATTCAAAACGACAACTTCAACAGCGCGGTATTGATTCCGGGAGATGAAGCAGAACTGCTCCTCACCTTTTACGCCGACAAAGAATACCGATTGATCATTTGTGGTCACCCGGTGTTGGGCGACCTGGAATTTGAGGTATTGGATACTGATGAAGAGCTGATCTACTCCAGCAACGACACCAATAAAGAAGACAAGAACATCTTTGATTTTAAAGTCGCAACAACTCAGCAGTTGATTGTACGAATCAGGGTTCCGGAAGCTGAAACACCTTCCTCCCTTATTCATGAAGGATGCGTCTCTGTAATGATTGGATCGAAAGAAAGTTAGAAGATTTATTCCATATATCCGAAAGGCCGGATGGTGAAAACCATTCGGCCTTTTTGCTTTTAACCCAAAAGCTTCTCACCTTTTCACTCACGTAGAAAAGCATCTCAAACACACACGGACGAAAAGCTCGGGTATTCCTTTCCTACTTTGGTAAAACCATCCATTCAAGGGGATTCTATACGCTCATGAAGAACTTACCCAAAGACTCCGATTAACCCGTCCAAGGGCCCTAAAAAAACGGAAGTCTGTACACCTGAAATGCCTTGCAATGTTATTTAACCACGAGCTTCAGCGTTTCCACTTCATTGCCCTGCTGCACGCGCACCAAGTAGATTCCCGAACCCCACTTTGCCGACGGCACTGTGAACGAATGTAGTCCGGCGGCCAAGGTGCCCAGGTTTTGATTCAACACTTCACGTCCCAGCATATCGGTAACCGCAATTTGCGTTGTGGCTGCTCCACGCAGGAAAAAATCCAATCGACTATCTCCCTGTGATGGGTTGGGATACAAATTAAGATAATCAATTCGGTCATCTGTCTGGCTATCTATTCCAATATAACCCTCTTCCGTGATATTGATATCGTCGATAAAGATGTTGTTTCCCCCCTCACCTACGAACTCAAAACTGAATCGGGTGAATTCATTCAACCACACGTCATTGGTCACCACAAGTGACTCTTCCTGCCATTCGTCGGCATCGGGGAAGAAGGCTGAATTAGTATTTCCCGCCGTAGGCAAATCGGTAAATCCGGTATGCATTTCCAAGGTGAACCAATCCTCACCGCAGTTGGGTGAAATCCGCACACGAAACCGATCATTAGTCTCTGTCCATTTGCTTGCATAAGCCCACTTGTACGAAAATACAACCGCATCAAATTCACTACAATCGATGGTTGAACTGAAGAGCTCATCCGTATTTTCAGGCAACTGATTGGAGTGGTTGTGAATATACATACACTGGTCGCCAGTAGCGGCGGCATTTGTAGTGGTATTCCAGGTTTGATCATTCATATAGTTGCCGATGAACCAATGCTCATCTACGAAGGTGTCATCCTCAAACCCTTCTACAAATGGATGGACCAAATCGCCTGCAGGCAGCACACGCAAATAGTTGGTTTTTGTAACACTCTCCTCGTTGATTCCATCGCCAACTGTGAGGCTCACCGTGTACCAACCTGCCTCTGCATAAGCGTGAACGGGATCTTTGTACACCAGAGGATCCGTGCCCGATAATGTCGTTCCATCTCCAAAATCCCAGGTCCAGCTTTGAATATTGTGAAATGACTCATCTGAAAAGTATACGCTGTCTCCCAAACAAACCACATCGTGAGCCGAAGTAAAATCGGCCGTGCACACGCTGAGGTCTTCCGACCAGGTCCCTGTAGCTTCCCGATTGGCCTGAGTCCACAAGTTGTTTCGATCGGCAGTATTGCTTTGTGCCGCGCTGCGCATCCTGCTGCGCTGACCTTCGGTAAACATGCGCGAGCAGTAGCTGTATTCCATGTAATTCTGGACATTGTTCAACGACCCACAAGACTCACCCTGAAGCGCACATGAAGACCATCCTATGGAATTCGGTGTGTCTGATACATTGTCGTCCTGGTTACAGTTACTCGACTGTCCGGGAGTATTTCCCTGACCCCAGCAGTGGCGAAGGTTAAGCCAGTGACCCACTTCGTGTGTCAAAGTGCGTGAGCTGGACACTGATGATGTTCCAATAGAACCGGTATAATCGTGTTTGAGGACAATTCCGTCCATGTCCTCATTGAAAAAATTGTCGACCGATCCCGGCAGCAGCGTATACCCCGCTGCTCCATTGGCATAGGCACATACCCACACATTGAGGTATTTTTCCCGTGGCCATTGAATAAGCTGCTTCATTTCTTCATCTCCCGCATAAGTTAGAGGGCTCACCAAGCGATTGATCCCCTTGGTGCAGTTTCCTGACGGATCCAGCGTTGCCAATCGAAACTCAATGTCAATATCCGCAGCAATACCAATGAACTCCGGAATCACATCATCAAGGTCTTCATTTTCAAGTTTGAAATCCCGGTTCAGGATGTACATCGCATCATAGATCTGCTCATCGCTGATATTCTCGGGGCCATTGCTGTGAATTACATGGAAAACAACCGGTATCACATATACTTCATCACCTCCCCCTGCGCGACTCTGAGTGAATGCTTCCAATG
The DNA here is from genome assembly GCA_020437755.1 of Flavobacteriales bacterium. Classification (GTDB taxonomy): domain Bacteria; phylum Bacteroidota; class Bacteroidia; order Flavobacteriales_D; family Sanyastnellaceae; genus JADFAK01. The sequence continues at coordinate 3,904 of JAGQVX010000151.1, read as the reverse complement.
CTGCATCAGCGCTATCAGCGTGTGCCTTTACATGTGGAAATCGCCCGAAAAGACGTTCTGTGGCTTCGGTCTGGCCGCAATACAATATATCTTGAGCATAGGTAAAACACGCCGTCAGAACGAGGGCGCTGAGTATCAGTACTTTCTTAATCACGATTATTCAAAATTTTCCAGGTTCGCAAAGATACACATGTGTCAGTGAATTAGTATACAATCAATTCCTTGAAGACCCTCAGAAATGACTGCACCTTGGATTCCAAACACCCTTCGAACAACTTTGCGTCACATTCGAGCATCCTATGCATAAGGGTTCTATTTCTCAATAGGTTTATATCTTTAGGGCATGCGCCAAATGTTATTCATCATCTTCATTGCCTTGCCCGGAATGTGGCAAGCGCAAGATTTCAGTGGGGTCACGCTGTTGGCCAACTGGGACAATGACTCTTTACCGCTCAATTTCAGAGACTCACGCTACAGTGATTGCTGGGGCTTTGTCCACAACGGTGAGGAGTATGGAGTCCTCGCCTCAACCCTGGGAGCACATATCATTCACATTGCAGAGGACAATACCCTGGAAGAATCGGCCTATATTCCTTCCCCATTGCAGGGTTTTCTGGCCAATCACCGAGATTATAAAACGTACGGAAATCACTTGTACATTGTGAGTGATGAACCGCCTTCAACGCTTCAAATTGTGGACTACTCCTATCTGCCCGACAGTGTAGTGCTGGTCTATGATTCCAACGAATTCTTTTCTACCTGCCACAATCTGTTCGTGGACGAAACCGCCGGAATCTTGTATGCATGTGGGACATCCACTTCGGGGTTAAGTCTGTATGACATAGCTACCAATCCGGCGCAACCTCAGTTGATTACACATTTTGATACGCAGAACTACACGCACGATATGTTTATACGGGAGGATACGGCTTTTCTTCACCGCGGATTCGACGGCATGATGGTGGTGAATTTTGCTGATCCGGTCAATCCGGAAGTCTTGGGCACCCTGACCGAATATCCCGAGCAAGGCTACAATCATTCCGGCTGGCTTGATGCTAGCGGTCAGTATTACGTTATGGCCGACGAAACTCCTGGCTTGGATCTCAAAATGCTCGACGTTTCTGACCTCACCGATATCCAGGTTACCGACGTGTTCAACTCACAGGAATCTGACGTCATTTATCCGCACAATGCCATGATACGCGACGGCTTGATTTTCACATCTTACTATGTTGAAGGTCTGGAGGTTTTTGACTTTAGCGATCCCGCAAATGTGGAACGCGTGGCATGGTACGACACGTCCCCCGTTCCGGATGCAGATTCGGTGGCGCACTATGGTGCCTGGGGAGTTTATCCATTTCTACCCAGCGGCAAAATCCTGATTTCCGATCGGCAGGAAGGGCTATTTGTTTTCGGAATGGACAACTACGATTTGAGCGTATCTGAACACCAACAGTTAACACCGCAAGTTACCTTGTATCCCAATCCCGCTTCTACTGAGGTGCGCATCAGGGCAGCATGTTCCATCCTGGGGGTGGAGGGTTATTCTGCACAAGGCAAATGTTTATTCTCACAAGCGAGCTCCGCATGGGAAGAGCGCGGAGAAAATCAGGGAATACTCCATTTGGACGGATGTCCCGAAGGCATGATTATGCTGAGAATCCATACAACCTGTGGAATGCAGACCCATACCTGTATCCATTTGCAGCGCTAACGCACTATGGTCACGTGTCCCTTGAAATTGTGGATTTCACCGGTAGATAATTCCTCACATTCCACTTCCCAGATGTACACATCGTTGGGCACGTAATAGTTGCCGGGATCATCACTGTTGCCCACACCTCCTGTCCATACATCGGTTCGGTCGTGTGTTTCAAACACAATAGCTCCCCAGCGGTCCCAAATTCTGAATGTGTAATTCTCATCGGTAATCCCTGAGATGACGGGGAAGAACGTATCATTCAATCCATCGCTATCGGGTGTGAAGGCATTGGGAACGTTGACGGTCATGATGCTTTCCATGAGCAAATCTTTGCAAATGGTATCGCGGCAACCAAATTCGTTGATCGCCTCCAGACATACGATATAGCTGATCTGATCTACCACCGGGAACTCAAAAACCGGATCTACCAATGTCGTTTGAGTGAACCCGCTTAAATCCCAGAAGTAGGTTTGCGCACCTATGGACTCATTGATAAACTGCACGTGGTTTTCCAAGGTACTCACCGGATCGGGTGACCAGGTAAAATTGGCCACCGGATAGTCGTAGGCGAAAATGGGCACATCGAGGGAGTCGGTATCTGTACAACCAAATTCGGATGTCACGGTAAGCGTTGGGTTGTACGTTCCCGGATTGAAATAAGTGAAAGATATCGTGTCACACACCGCTTGCAAATCACCGTTGCCGAAATCCCACAGACAGTTACCCCAAAGCAAGGTATCCGTGAGGTTGACAAATGTGGCCGTGAATGGATAACATTCTCCGTATGAATTCACTTCAAATTCCACATCCGGTGTTTCGTGTACAATTACAAATACGGTATCCGTTGCCACCACCGAGCAGCCATCATCGGCATATACAATGTAAGCGGTTCCTTCCATAGGACATTCCGTAATGGAGAGATCATTGCCAAGGTCTACCGGATTAAACTGATCATACTGCACCCAGGTCACCTGGACATTACCATTGCCCCCTGATGGGAAAGCGGTCATGTCAAGACATTCACCCTGACAAATTTGTGGTTCGCCGTTGGGATCCGTGTACACGTCCACCGGCGTGTCGAAGACAGCCGCCATCATAAGCGTATCGGTTGTGCAACCCAGTTCATCGGTAGCGAGAACATAGACAACAGTAGTGTCCTGTGGGATTACCGTGTACGTATCTCCCGTTTGTATTTGGGAACCGGCAGGTGGCAGATCATCGTACCATGTGTAAGTAAGCACTCCGCTTCCACCCGCTGCATTCGCAATGAAATCAATGGGTGTATCAACGCAAATCAATGTGGTATCAAAATTCGTAGAAATGAACATCTGAGAACTGTTCTCAGTGAAGCTCACAAGCGTATCACTGTAGCATCCATCAACATCCAATACCATTAGTGAATAGTTACCGGCCGGAAGGTTAGAAAACACTCCCGTGGCATTTGAATCTACCGGATAATCAAGGTAGAACTGCACGGCGGTTGGTTCAACAACCGTGAGCTGGCCTGTCTCATCGCCAAAACAGTTGGGCGTGTTGATCAGTACATCGTCTATGAAAGGCTCGGCCAATTCTAAAATCTCAACGGTGCCTGTAGTCGAACAGAAATTTTCATCGAAAATGGTATAGGTGTAAAGTCCGGCGCAGACATCCGTTTCAGAAAAATCATCAAGTGCAGGATCGTCCCAGGCAATGGCATATGTTCCGTAGCTACCTCCCGGAGTTACATCGATAAAACCATCACATATACCGAAACACACTTGAGGGGTGTTATCCGTGACTATATCAAAGGGTTCGGGGACAAACAAGATCACCGAGTCCATGGCACCACATCCATTCAGGCCAAAAACGGTTACTACGAATGTGTCGGTTTCCAATGGCTGCACCAGTGGGTTATCGATATCGAGATTGGAATTGAACCAACCGTTGTCTTCCCACAAGTAATCAGCACCTCCTGATGCATCGAGCTGAGTTTCCTCGTCATAGCATATTTCCTCATCCTGACCCGCGTTGGGAACCGGTTCGGGGATAATGGTTACCTGAATATCATCAGTAGTAGAGCAATCGGTATCACTTGCCGTAAGGGTAAGGATATAAACATCAGAGCCCGGAGTGTTATTGAACCCGTTAACTGTTATTTCAGGAGTCGTGTTATCACCAACGATGATGGATACATCGCCTCCCCATTCATAGTCAAGAGCAGGG
>JAGQVX010000150.1 GCA_020437755.1 Flavobacteriales bacterium | reverse complement strand
ATGCGGGAGCTTCGGCAATAGCCGGACAAAAGCCGGTTATCTTTCCTGAAGATGATGAAATAGCCGTGAGTAATGTGGCGCTCTTCCCCAATCCGGCGACAGATTTTGTACAGATTTCCAATACCAATGATGAAACTGTGCAGCTTGTGGTATTTTACGATTCTCAAGGTCGCATTTGCAAGCAAACACACCCACTCGAACAAATAGTGGTGACCTCAGATCTTCTTCCGGGAGTGTATACCGTGGAGACACGCCTGACTTCTCGATCTATTTTTCAATCGCTTGTCATTCGATAAACGACTTTATGATCCATCGCGCTAAATCGGCGAGATTCCTCTTTTAATCTAATTGTTTTGGTTCCTTGACTTCCGGTGGTGACTTGTGAAGAATGATATCTTCGTTGTGCAAATCAACCTTTTCATGAATAGCGAGAGTTGCTCCAACCGTGCACATGACCGTTGCGAAGACCGGACCAATGTAAGTGCCCAGAACTGGCACTGAGATCATGAGGTAAAACAACAATCCGTTCCCCACAGCTATTCCTTTATTGTCGCGAATGAATTGTACACTTTCGCTTACAGATAACCTGCGCCGCTCATTGGTGTAGTCCATGGTTGCAAACCCCCAGTAGTATGCGCCTATTAATGCCGTAGCGATCAGACTTGCCGGTGCCACGAGAAATGCCACAAATGGCACCAACCAGGAAATGAGCATACCCAGAATCACAATGCCGAGAACCATACTCGTTTCCATGAAGAAATTCCGTATTGCAATGCGCACCCCGCGCACAATATCCTTTACAAACTGACCCCACTCAAACGGAAAAGTACGTCCCGTCAAAATCTCCTCGGTGCGTTCCGACAACAGGGCCATTACCGGCGACATCAGAATCAGAACAAGATACTTGATGGTCTTGTGGATGATATAATAGAATGCTACGTATAGCAAAACGGATACAATGACTTCGGCAAAGTTTTGGAACCAATAGACTACGGTATCCCACCACCCATCATCGGGTTTAGTGATCTCGGTGATTCCCATGAGGTCGTATACCCATATCTTCAGCAGGTCCACCCCTTTGTTCACACCCTTTACCCCCAACCATCCAATGATCACGGTGATCAATACCGGATACAGAAAAAAATGCCCCAAACGATGTTCGAATACAAAGTTGAACGCCCGGAAGGTGTTCCTGATGCCCAATCGGAAATCTGTTCTTAGTTGTCGCATGTCTCCAAAATACTGCAAAAATCAGATGCAATGCTATGAAGACGATCATCAAGCGTTGAAGTTTCACATTCGTTGGCAAAATCCAGTTAACAGGTGGCGGTTGACACAAAGCGCGCACGTCCACCATTTGGCGTATGCCATTTTACCACTTTTGAACCACAAGCTTGAAATATGAACGTGCACTTCATTGCCATTGGAGGAAGCGCTATGCATAATATTGCACTCGCGCTACATGATAAAGGATATACCGTTACCGGATCGGATGACCAGATTTTTGAGCCGTCCCGAACACGGCTGCAGCAGGCCGGAATACTACCTGAAAAAGACGGTTGGTTTCCCGAAAAAATCACCAACGACCTCGATGCCGTGATTCTCGGAATGCACGCGCGAGTAGACAATCCGGAACTGCTGGCGGCCAAGGAGAAGGGTGTCAAGGTGTATTCATATCCTGAGTTTCTGTACCAACAAACTCGCGACAAAAAGCGCGTTGTGATTGCAGGGAGCCACGGAAAGACCTCTATCACGAGTATGATTCTGCACGTTCTCCAATACCATGATCGCCCGTGTGATTTTATGGTGGGGGCGCAACTCGATGGTTTTGACCGTATGGTGAGCCTCGAAAAGGATACGGACATAGCTATTTTTGAGGGCGATGAGTACCTCTCCTCTCCTATCGACCGCCGACCCAAATTCTTTCACTACCAGCCCCATGTGGCCTTGATCAGCGGTATTGCCTGGGATCATATTAACGTATTTCCCACTTTCGACGGCTATGTGGATCAGTTTCGACAGTTTGCCCATTCGGTCGAAGCCGGGGGTGAATTAATCTGGTTTGAAGGTGACGAGCATCTGCAGACTATTGTTCAGGAAGGGGGTATGGCATGCCGCCAAATGGCCTACCGGGCACATCCGCACGCGATTGAGCACGGACACACCTATTTAATGCACGATGGCAGGACTATTCCTGTAAAGATCTTTGGCCGTCACAACATGGAGAACCTGGAAGGCGCCCGATTGGTATGCGAATCGGTTGGTATTTCGCGTGATGAGTTTTATGAAGCAATAGCCACCTTTACAGGCGCAGCCCGAAGGCTGGAATTACTCGAATCCACCATGACCACTTCCATTTACCGGGATTTTGCTCACAGCCCGTCTAAATTAAAAGCCACAACCGCCGCGCTTAAAAGTCAGTACCCCGACAGAACACTGGTGGCTTGCATGGAGCTCCACACATTCAGCAGTCTTTCGGCAGAATTTCTGGACCACTACCGGGATACCATGAAAGATGCAGATCGAGCCATCGTCTTTTTCAACCCCGAGGCACTGGCGCACAAAAAGCTGCCCATGATCACAAAAGAACAGGTAAAAAGCGGATTTGGCGGAAATGTAGAAGTCATCACCAACACGGTAGATCTGCAGGCTTTACTTTATGATTTACCCCTGGAAGATGTAAGTCTGTTGCTCATGTCCTCCGGAAACTTCGGAGGAATGGACATACCTGGATTGGCACAGTCGCTGATACAGGGTATTTAAGGGCTTTTCTCCCTAAAACCGATACCCCACGCTCACCATTCCAAGAGAAGAGTGGGTGAACGTATTCGACCTACCTCCTGAAATTTGCTGCATGCCTACACCTTGACGGAACTGCATTCCCAGCATCCAATGTTTTCCCGCGAGGAAGCCGATGTTGTGCTGGAGGAATACCCTTCCAAAATACATGGGTCGCGCACTGTACGACTCCATACTGATGCCTTCCTGATTGGAAGGATGCTCATCGGGGCCAAAGTAACGTCCGCTCAAGACCAATAGGTTGTTGTCGTAAGTCATACTGCCCGAACCGCCGATACCCACCGACCAGTAAGCATGCTGTCCCAAAAGGCCCGTGAGTAAGAATGCGGCTTCCAACCCTACCTCCTTATGAATGCTACAGTACACAATGGACGTATCAAGATCCTTGTTTTGGTAACTCAACATCGCCTCCTTGTCGCCCACGACTGATCCGCCTACACTGATTTCAGTGTTGATGGTTCCGTTATCGGGCTTGGGGTTGGGGTCGAAACGATAATTGAAGTAAGCCGAGGCCCCCGTGGTGCTCAATCGTGGAGCTGCTTCTAATCCGGTGAGGTCTCGCTCTACCTGGTTGGGATCAACGGCAAGGTTCATCATATCTTCAAGCGATACCGCTTTAAAGTTGTCGGTATCGAAACACAGATTCATGGTAATCGTGTGAGACGAAAAAAGTGTTGGAGCAGGCTCCGAAACGTAATCAATTTGAGCAACTGATGCACAGGTCATCAGTATTGCAGCAAGGGAGAGCTTAGTTCGTAACATGGTGTTGAACGAATTTGGTTAATCAGCCAGCCATCAGAGGCATGGGGAAGATACGAATAATTGCTTAGTTCTCCTCAACAGCAAAGTGAACCGCAACGGGTGTTCTTCCTTCTGTGGTGAACTGCGCATGGTAAATTCCGGCAGAAAGCGAAGGTATGCCTACCCCCATTGTACCGGGAAGAATGGCTTCCGAGTGGCACAGACGACCGCTATTGTCCACAATGCGTATCTGCACTACTCCACTGAATGGCGCGGTCCATTGCAAAGCATGCGCCGATTGATTCCAAAAACATTTGGCGAATGCCTCCTCGAATTATCCACTGTAACGATCAAATCTCCATCAACACAATCCTGATCGATGCCATCGTTGGGAATCTCCTCGGCGTCGGGGTTGATGCCGGCGTCGTTGTCGTTGCAGTCGCCGTCATCGGGAGAAAAGCCGTCGCCGTCAACGTCCACGAGGTCGCCATCCACACAGTCCTGATCAATGCCGTCATATGGGATTTCCTCCGCATCGGGATTAATCGAACTGTCGTTATCGTTGCAGTCGCCATCTTCAGGGCTAAACCCGTCTCCGTCCACGTCTGTCAAATCGGCGCCGGTGCAATCCTGGTCAATGCCATCGTATGGGATCTCCACTTCACCCGGATTGATATCGGGATCGTTGTCATCGCAGTCGCCTTGTTCAACCGTGTAGCCATCGTTGTCCAGATCGTCATAGACGCAACCTTCGAGGGACTGAATGGGCAAGTCGGGATTGTAATTGGAAGCATTCGGATCACTGCAGCCGATGATGGACTCATCGAAAAACCAGTCATGTTTTGGCACGCGGTAACTGTTTACGCCCGAAGGCCAGGCCAATTCGAGCACAACGTTGTTCAGAGAATCCACCTCGGTGTAACGAGCGCCGTACTCATCCAATCCAACGTTGCCCCAGTATATGGAAGTATTGCCATTCGGCAAACGGTTACAGCCTCCCATGCTTGCGCCAAACAAATTCTCGGGATGTACATATTCCCAAACTTTGGTAGCCGTTCCATTCTCAGGATCCACATTGAATTCAACGGCTCTACTGAGCTGAGTGGTAAGATTGGCATTGTCGAAAAGGAGAATATTACCATTCGCCAATCGGCGGGCATCATGTTGATAGCTAAAGGGTTGTGATCCCACAAATGTGAACTCGTTTTGGTCATTGTCCCCCATTCGCCAGATGATTTGTCCGGTGGTGTGATTGATCTTTGTGACCTCAGACGTATGTCGGCACGAGAAGAAGAGGTTATTGTCCGTATCCACCTCGACCGAGTTGATATGGAACAGGTTCAAATCAGAGTCGGTCAGGTCCAACTCCTGATTATCAGTTACCTGAAACCAATCCCAACTCCTCCACTCAAACACGAGATCCTCGTTCTCGTCCAATTCCTGGATGACAAAGCCTTCCACAAGGGCCTCCGTATCTCCGCCGGGAACGTACTGACTCATGTCCACAATTTGATCGTCGTAAGCAAACATGTAGGCATGCTCGTCGGGCGTCATCTGGAAGTCGTGGTTGTAGCACAGGTAGCCGTTGGTCATGAAAATGGTATCCACAATCACCGCAAACTCATCCATAACCAGCCACCAGGTTGGTAGCCGGTCGAAGAAAGTAAGCTTACCATTACGGTTCACTTTGAAGTCGTTACCAATGAGCAGCGCCTCCATATCCCACAGGGGAGGTACGGAACCGTTCATGTCCAGAATAGCAAGATGCTTGGAGTTGGCTGTTGTATTGATGAAAATATTGCCTTCATACAATCCGGGTTGTGGTTCCACAATGACCGTAGGATCAATCCAGTTCCGAGGCAGGAAAAGGTCCTCGTCGCTCAAGACATCTTTCGGACGGCGATTGTGCGGCGGTAATTGAGATGTTTGGAAGCCGTAATCGAACGATGGTAGCGCGTTACCGTCGCTCGCAAGCATTCCTGCAGCAACCTCAACTGTTACCCATTCGTTGAGTTCAAAATCGGTAGTCGGACGAATCAATAGCGTCTTTCCGTCGGCAGTGATCTTGCTGGTATACGAGTGACTTCCACTGATGGATCCCACGATGGACAACCCTGAAGCATTGGCGTTCAGTGCGTCAATATTGAGTACTCCCCCGGGACGAAGGAGCAATTGTGTGTTGATATTGACATATTGCGCACCATCGAGGGGGGCCATAAATTGCATGGGCACTTCTTGCTGTTCGCCTTTGAGCGCCATTTGGGCTTGTCCCGCTCCTACCCAACACACCAGTGCAATCGTCCACAAGCTTATTCGCATCATTTTTCAGTCAATTTTTACCAAAAATAAGGCTTAGCAGCCGATTAACCGATGGAAAAGCAGGATCAAATTGGAAAGTAAGCAGACGACTGCTATCCCAATCCCACGTCGAGGAGCATCATAATAATGAAACCACCGATGAATCCAAGAGTAGCGATATCGGTGAAACGGTCGCGCTGCGTTTCGGGAATTACTTCCTCCACTACAACGTAAATCATGGCTCCGGCAGCGAAAGCAAGAGCGTAAGGTAGAATTGGAGTCATTTGAATTACCGCCAACGCGCCAATAACCCCTGCAATGGGCTCCACTATAGCCGAAAGTTGACCATACCAAAAGCTTCGAAAACGTGAAACGCCATGTCTGCGGAGTGGCATGGAAACGGCCAGACCTTCAGGGAAATTCTGAATACCAATACCGATAGCCAGAGCAATGGCACCACCTATGGAAGCCTCCGGGATTCCCGCGGCAACACCTCCGAAGAGCACCCCTACCGCCAGACCTTCGGGGATGTTGTGAAGCGTGATGGCCAGTACCAACAGCGTTGTACGGTGCCACTGCGTTTTAGGACCCTCGGCTTCATCCTTGGTGAAGTTGATGTGCAAGTGAGGGGTGTAGTTGTCAAGTACATACAGGAATAATGCGCCAATGGCAAATCCCACCGCCGCCGGAACAGCCTTGAGAAATCCATCGCCCGGACTCATTTCAATGGCCGGAGCGAGGAGCGACCAGAAGCTGGCGGCAACCATAACACCCCCGGTAAAGCCCAGCATTCCATCCAATACCCTTCGAGAGAGGGTTTTGAAGAAAAACACCAACGCAGCACCCAAAGCGGTGAGGAACCAGGTAAACAAGGTGGCCAGCAATGCCGCCAGCACCGGATTGATTTCGGTGAAAAACTCAATTACACTATTCATGGGGCAAGGGTTTTACCAGTATGTTTTTAGAGGCATGAGGGGACATATGTAGCGATTTGTCGTGCACTTCAATAAGCACCGATTGGTCAAATTCCAGTCGGTCCATGAGTTGAATGTGCGATCCCAGGGAAAGTCCGGTGTGGTCGAGGTAGCGCAAAAAGGAGGTAGAAGTATCCTTCACGCCAACCAGTTCATATCGGGCTCCTTGATCAGCAAGATGCAGGGGTACCGCTGCAGCATCAAATTGAATATTCCCCGCTGCATCGGGAATGGGGTCTCCATGCGGATCCACGCGCGGAAAATCTAAAAAAGCGTCCAAACGGTTGGTCAACTCCCCTGATCGGATGTGCTCCAGTTGCTCGGCCAGGTCGTGCACCTCATCCCACGAAAAGTTGAGCTTTTCTACTAAAAACACTTCCCACAATCGATGCCTTCGAACCACCTCAACGGCCAATTCCCTCCCCCTCGCGCTGAGACGGGCTCCTTGATACTTTTGGTACTCAATCCAGCCTTTGGCCTTTAATTTCCGAAGCATATCGCTCACCGATGGAGCTGTAGCCTCCAGCCGGCGGGCAATATCGTTGGTAGATGCACCTTCGGGATGCTTCAGGGACAGACTAAAAATAGCCTTGAGGTAATTCTCTTCTACGTGTGTAGGTGTGGCGCTCATTCGAGTGCGAATATACACATTTTTAGATTAGTCTAAATTAATTATTCGATAATACGAATACAGAATAGTTCATCTTAAAAAACCTTCCGATGGAGATGATTCAACTGACTTTGGGCTTTGTTGACATTCAGGTACAGCTATCCGACCAACAATTGCCGTCGGCTTCTTAATTTTGCCTTTTAAATACTGATTCCATGTTTGGCAAGAATATGATGGGCAAGCTGCAGGAAATGCAGAAACAAATTGAGGAGACCAAAGCCCGGTTGAATAATGTAACCGTTTACGGAGAGGCAGAGGGCATTCGCGTCACGGTGAATGGAAATCGTCGATTGACCGACATATCTATTCCGGAGACTATTACCGATCGGGAAGATATTCAGGATCTCGTCTTGACTGCTGCCAACCGTGCGCTGGAGCAGGCCGATCGCATCAACGAGGCCGAGATGGCCAATTCGGCCCGCGGCATCATGCCCAATTTCCCCGGATTCGGACAGTGAAACACCAGGGGCTTTCGCATTTGGCGTCCATACTCTGTATACCGGCGGCGTTGGTATGCCTCTTTGTGTTGAATTGGTACGTCATTGGGGGACTTCTTTT
>JAGQVX010000014.1:22141-42376 GCA_020437755.1 Flavobacteriales bacterium | reverse complement strand
CGATGTGGACATCGCCGCATTGTCGGCCGAGATGCTTCGCTCGAAAGCCGGATTGGACGTGAATGTTTCTGACGAACTGCTCACGCAGCTAAAGGAATCGGAACAACCGTCATTGGCCTCAGAGGAACAAGCTACACTCGCGGCGGGATTCGGTACAGATGATTCTGTAGAGTCCATTACAGGAGGTGCCGACGCGTACGCTGCCGAACTGCGCGGTCAGTCGCAAGAACTGCGCGATCGAAGCGGAAAGGCCTATCGCAAGGCTGCCGATCTGGAAAAGCAAGCCAAGCAAATGACCAATGCAGCAGAAGCCATGATGGCCAATGTTGATCCCGACAACCAGGAAGAGTACTTGCCTGTATTAAGAGAATACGTTCAGAAACTGAACGATGCCCGTGATATTACCAACGAAGCCCGAATGGCGTGGGAGGTAGGTAGCGAAAGCGAACGCATTGCCGATTCGACTGATACATTCGCTGCCGAGATCGAGTCCAACAATACGCGCATTCGCAACAGTTCGGCCAATGGAAACTTTGATGATGCCGTTGAAGCATTGCGTTGGGAACGAAACCGACAAATAGACCTCGCGCAGGCGAAAGATGAAATCAATCAGAACCTCATCAATTTGGCGAATGCCAAGGAATCGGATCAACAAAAGATCCTGGATCGCATTACCAACTTGCGTGAGGATGAAGACAATCTCAAGCGCAATATCGTGCGCATCGAGAAGGAGCTCGCCACCGATCCTAAAAAGAAGGAACGCGAGGCTCTGATGGCCGAAATGGAACAAGTGGAAGACGAGCTCGCAGCAGTGGCGCAGGAGATCAAGTTCGAAACTGCCAAAGCCGAAAAAATTGGGAAAGATGAAGTGCGCTACCGCACGGAGGCCGAGTGGTTGCTGCAACTCAACAACGATCAGGACTATTTGAATTCCTACGCTTCAGGAGCTCTGTCCACGGCCGAAAAGGAGAAGATACGGGCCTCAGTGGACGGACTGGACTCAAAAATATCGGTGCTTACCATTGATGATGACGAGACCCTGGCTTTGCTGAGTGAAGAACAGCGATTCACACGCAACGATATTCACAAACTGGAGGCCCTTGATGCGGCGCAGTTGGAATCCGGTGTGGAATGGATGGCGTTGAAGGATGTTAAGTCCAACTTTGAAGCGCGATCGGTGAATTTGATTCCGCTCGAAGACGATATGGCCAATGCCTATCGTGATCAGATTGTATTGTTGCAAACCCTGCAGGCCACGCAACAACAAAAAGTGCTGTTGAAAGAACTGCAGAAACGCACCACCGATCCGGCACAGAAGCAAGCTATTGAGGAAGAGCTCTCGGCATTTGATGAATATCAAAATGAATTGAACAGCCGACTTACCTCCGTACAAGCTGCAACCCGCGAGGATTCAGGAGTTCCCGGAGTGGAGACCGTTGTTGCGCAGGTTATGCCGGAGTACAACCAAAGTATTCAGAAAGCCAATAATACGCAGGGCAATGAAATAGCCAAGCATCAGGAAGCTACGCGTGTTCGCGAAGACCTGTACGCCAAGTTGCAGGAAGAATTGGAAGTAAACGAACAGGAAATATTAGCGGCCGAATCACCCGAAAAAGTCATCGAAGTGAGTCGCCGCAATGAAGCAGTGCGCCAAGCTCTACAATCGGTGGAAACCGAGTTAAACGATGTGCGGCTGTTGGAAGCGGCGTATGAACTGGACAATATTGCCATCATGGAGTCGGGTGAGGACAGCGCAGAAAAGCTTTCGGATCAAATTGATCTGGCGGAGGTCTTTATCGCAGCGCTGGAAGCGGAGCAGGTGAAGCCGGTGTACGGAGATATCGTGGATACCAAAAGGGAAGAGCGGATCGAAACAGACCTGGAGCAGACCCGAACCAAGTTGGAAGCTTACCGGTCGGATTTGCAGTTGACCCTGCAAGCCTCTTCCGATCCTACGGTTGATATCAACGCCTCTGCTTCGGATAGCAATGATACGACTGCGGATACCAACATTTTGGCGGATGCCGGAACCCCTGAAACCAACTCAGCGGTTACGCAACCTGTAGACGAACAGCCCGAAACGGTAGAAAACACTACGGAATCGAATGTTCCGGGCGGTGCGGCCAACCGGGAGGTATTACCTGCGGATGCGGCCGATTTGATCGTGGCGCTTGATCCCGGCTATACTTCCAACTGGAACGCCGTGGTAACCGAGGACAGCGATGCTCTGGAGCGCGTAGAAGCTAAGATTGACCTCGATAAGGGGCTTTTGGATAAGGCACAAGGCCAAATGGATTTGCGCGTAGCATGGCTCGATGAATCTTCGGATCCGGCGGAGCAAGATGCTTTGCAGATCGAAATTCAAAGCCTGCAACGACTGATCACCCAGAAATCGGATGAACTGGTCAACCTAAACCGGAAACGAAACGAACTCATGCCCGAGGAATGGGCAGGTGATATTGTTGGTGAGCAGGAATTCAACCCCGACAATGGTTTCACGGAAGATGCACTTTACACAGAATCGGGAAGTGCTTACGTGCGGGAAATGCTGTCAACCTCGCTGCGCAACGACTCACGTGAAGTGATGCAGTCGGATGCCTATGATATCCTGGTGAGCGGTTATGGAATTGACGATAACGCGATTACCAATCAGGCGAAAATCGACGACCTTGAATTGCAGATCCTCGACCTGGAGACACAAATGGAATCCGCGGAAAAGTCTGAAGTGAAGAAATTGGACCGCAAGACCGAAAAGCTATACCGCGAATTGGCGGATGAGGATATTCGCAATGCGCGCAAACTGGAAAGCATGTCACTCCAGTCTATGGAAGACCAGCAAGCTGAGCTGGATCGTTTGCTCGAAGAGCACAGTCAGGAAATCGAAACCAATACCTATCTCAAGAAGCGATTGGATCGCTTGATGGAAGAAGTGGGTGAGGAACAGGATCAGGCAGCAATACTTCGTACCGAAGCCGCTCCTGAGATTGACGAGATTAAGCAGAGTGTTATGTATCGCCAGGCCTTGGCACACGAACTGGCGGCTATTTCCAACCAGCAAAAGGCCATTGAAATTCTCACCAATGCTACCGACTTGGCGGCCATTGACGAAGATAAACTGGCCATGGTTGTTCGTGGTGAATCGTTGACCCGAAGCGATAATACCGAGGAGCCGGTAGAAACCGAAGAGTCTTCGTCGGTTGATGCCGATGTGATTGTTCAACTCACTGACGAAGAGGAGAGTATGCTGCAAGCCATGACCACTTCATATTCTTCATCGCTTGATGAGAAAACCATGGCCGATGCCGACGTGGTGACCCGCACTCGGGCGGAAGAAATGCTTCGCGCCGACTACCAGCTTACCGATGAAGAAATGTCGGCACTCGTAGGTGATGCGCGGTGGGAAACCTATTTGGCGAATGCCGAATCTTACACCAGCAAGGAGAACGCGTACAACGACAAGCTCGAAGAACGCAACCGCATGATGGCCGAATTGCAAACGCTGGAGGCCAATATCAGCAACTGGAACACAGCTGCACGCAACACGGTTAATGAAGCCGAGCGCGCCGGATTGATTGAGGAAATGCGCAAGTCATACGCAGTGGCTCAAGTGCTCTATGAAAACATTAGCGCACTGGACGAAGAACTGGGCAATGATGAGGCTGAGCTCGCGTCAATCAAGTCGCAAATGGACGCCACGTTCAGCGCGGCCACGGTAGAAACAGAAATGCGTGCGATGGCAGCCGAACTAGTGGCTGAAGAAGCTGTTGAGGTAGCGTTGCCAGGTAATGAAACTACTGAAAATACTGAAGCAGCCGATGATTTGGCATCTGCTGAAGAAGCTGCGGAGAATACAGAATTGGATGAACCGGTAATCCCGGAAACGCGCACCCAACCTGAAGCTGTTGAGGCTTCGGGAGAAAGCGCGGCGCCTGCTGCCGGTAGCATGGCCATGCCACGCACAGCCGAGGATTATCGCAACTTTGTGTACCCTGAAGTGCTTAACGCCGAAGTGTTTGGCCGTATGAGCGAGTCGGTGTATTCAGCCTCGAATCCTATTCCAATTGATATCGAATTGCCTTCGGGTATAGTGTATAAGGTTCAGGTGGGAGCTTTCCGCAACGCAATTCCACAGGATCACTTCGAAGAATTTGCTCCAATAATGGGGGAGACCGTGAGTACCGGAATTACACGATATACGGTTGGTTTGTTTACCCAATTCACGTCTGCCGACATGGCCAAAGCGGAGATCCGCGGGCTTGGATATCGCGATGCATTCGTGGTGGCTTTCCGCGATGGAAAGCGTATCCCATTGTATGAAGCCCGCGAAGTTACCGGCGAAGAATTGGTAGCAAGCAATGAAGGTCCACGCAACGATACATTCACGGCCTCAAATCCAACCATCGATAACACCGGAACAGATTCAGGAACGAGCGGCGGTGCACCTGTTCGCAATGATAACCCTGCGAGTCAGGCAGTCAATGCGGCTACGGCAGACAATCCTCGTGTAAGCGAAGAAGTCCTGGCCGATTACTACGCTAATAATCCGGATGTGGCTCCGGCAACACGTGTCGAGAAACTTGAAGGATTGTTTTTCACGGTGCAGGTTGGGGTGTATTCCAAGCCGGTTTCGGGAAGAGAATTGTTCAGTCTGAGCCCATTGAACAGCGAGCTCACCGATCAGGGAAAGGTGCGCTACACAACAGGAATTTACAACAACATTATTGCGGCATCAGTGCGCAAGGATGAGATCCGACAGTTGGGCATTGAAGATGCCTTCGTTACAGCCTATCACAACGGCAAGCGTATTTCAATCAACGAAGCTTCCGATATCGTGCGCAGAGGTGGTGCCAATGTATTAAGTGTTACCGAAGAGTCGGGTAGTGGAGAGTTGGCCAAGCAGCCATCGCTTGAGTACGATGTGTTTATTGGTGCATTCGCAAATGAGGTGCCTTCAGCTACGGCTCAGGCCATGCTTTTCCTCGAAGAACAGTACGGAATTATGCAAAGCCGTTCAGGGGGTCAAACCATCTACTTTACCTCTAAAGTGCGCACCATTGATGAAGCGCGTAAGATTCAGCAGGCATTCTCTGAGTACAATGTCGATACCCAGTTGCGTACCTTTAAAGATGGGGTTGAGGTAGACACCAAATGATCGAAGCGCATCTCGATTTATTGATGCTTTTGATAGCAATTTGTTGGCTACGCAAATGTTTTTTCACCTGAACCTGGTAGACTTGTTTGGCGTCTGGATCAGAGCCGTCAGTTGAACATAACGATAGGTTAAGGAGAAATCAATATTGAGGTAGTGTTGGCAGCATAGATTTGTTGCATGAAACTAACGGCGCTCACAGGGATTTTTGCCCTGATCCTGTGGCTCACACCGTACTACGGTGACCCCAGCGAATTCAATCCTCGGTCTGTACGCATCACGTCTTTTGGGATCAAGAGTGAAATCCGTTCCGAATTTGGACAGAAATCAGATTGGATTCGTATTTCCAATACGTCGTCCCAACAAATCATCATGAATCAGGGAGAGTGGTTTTTGTCGGACAAGGGCATGGAGTTTCCCGATAAGTTTAAGCTTCCCCGGGTGGAATTGGACCCGGGAGCCAGTATCATCATCTGGTGCGATGGATTAAACGTTCAGGCACATGATATTCATACCAACTTCAAATTGAAGCAGACCGGCGAAGAAGTCGGATTGTATTATCGACCAGCAGGGACCAAGTCATCCGCTTTTGAATGGATAAGCGGTGCAGTATTTTCTCCCCAGGACCGCGATGTTGCAGGTTATTTCATTCTTCCATCCGGAGATTTGCAGCCGCTGTTTACGTCTGACTTGCCTTAATTACTCCCTTCTTTAGGGAAGTGACGCCCAACTCTGAATTTCAAGAGTAGTAGTGAATGTGAGTAATGTAATACCTCTCATTCTTAACAATTCCTTAAATTTGAACCCGTGTACAATTGAAACCATGCACGGAAAATGAAGCGAATTTTTGTCGGTCTTTCTTTGGCCATCCTCGCCCTCTCGGGTAATGCACAGGATCAAGTCCTGTTTATCAATGAAGTGATGGCCACCAATCACTCTACTTTACAAGATGATTTTCTCGATTGGGATGATTGGATTGAGATTTATCTGCTTCCTGGTGAAGGTCTGATCAATCTGGCAGGTTACTACCTTACGGATGATCCCGACAGTCTGGATAAATGGAAATTCCCCGATACCAACTTGGGTCTGACCACGATTGTGGCCGGACAACATAAGCTGGTTTGGGCCGACAAAGACACTCAACAGGGAGAATTACACACCAACTTCAAACTATCCGGAGACGGAGAAACCATTTATCTGGTTATGCCCGATGCGGTTACGATTATTGACTCCGTATCGTATCCCATGCAAGCGCCCGATATCTCATACGGACGTGAATGTGACGGATGTGAGAACTGGATTTTCTTCAATAATACTACTCCCGATGATCCCAATCAGGAAATCACTCCTGAGCCCCAAGTGTTGTTCATTAATGAGGTGTTGGCAGATAACGTGGATTACATTCACGATTCAGAAGATGAGTACGAGCCATGGATAGAAATTTACAATCCGAATCCATTCCAGGTGAATTTGGCCGGATATTTTGTGTCGAATACGTCAGACACGGAATTGTGGCAATTCCCCAATGATAATCCGGTTTTGTCGGTCATTCCCGCCGAGGATTTCATTATTCTGTGGTGTGATGCCGAAACCGGGCAGGCCGAGAACCATACCAACTTTACCCTGGATCCTGCCGGCGGCACCATTACACTTACGGCCAGCGATGGCAGCAATGTTGATACGTATTCCTATGCTGAAACCGCTCCAAATGTGAGTTGGGGCCGACAGGATGATGGTTCGCCAAACAGTATGGAGTTCAACATTCCTACGCCACGTGTCACCAACGGATTGATCATTGTGCAACCGGAATTGCTCTACATTAATGAGGTATTACCGGCCAATAATACCGATACACTCGACAACCATTTGCAGACGGAGGATTGGTTCGAGATCTACAACCCCAATAACTACGATGTCAACATTGCCGGTTATTATTTTAGCGACAATCCTGAAAATCCAAAGAAGTGGAAGGTGCCCAACTATGAGGCCGATTCAACCACGGTTCCTGCCAATGGTTGGCTGTTGTTCTGGGCTGATGAGGACCAGACGGATGGCATCAATCACACCAATTTTAGATTGAACAACAATGCCGAGATTCTTCAAATGTTCTCTCCCGACGGATTCACGATGGTAGATGAAATTGAATGGGCTGATGTTGAAGGTGATCGTTCTCTGGGGCGTATTACCGACGGTGCCTCCCAATGGGTGGAGTTCATTGGTACGACTCCTGAGGCTTCCAATAATGCCGGCGACGTGCGCGTGGAAGAGCTTACTTTTACAGGCAAAGCATTGCTCGCATACCCGAATCCGGTTACCGGAGAACGTGTTCATTTTAGTGAGCAGGTGTCGGGGTCGCTTTACACGGCTTCCGGGGTTTGGGTCAAGGAAGTGGCATCCGCCAAATATGTGGAGACTTCCGGTCTGTCCAATGGCATGTACTACTTCCGATCAGCAGACGGACGAAGCATTAAGCTGGTTGTGAACCGTTGATCGCCGAAAATTGCCAAAAAAGTAGCGTCATTCGTTAATCCATATAGGAAAAACACTACCTTTGCGCCCTCTTAAAAAAGCAGGGTGTCGGTACCTGTAAGTTTAACACTCTCAACTTATTACCGATTTGGTTGAGATACAAATGATTGCCACATGGCAGAAGAAAACAAAGATCAGGTTTCTGAATCTGAAGAAACCAACAACGAAGCAGTTGATCAGACTGCTGAGGAAACAACTCCCGAAAACGTAGAAGAAACGGCTGATTCAACTGAGGAAACTGAGGTTGAAGCGACTGCTGATGAAGATGCGGATTCAGATGAATCAAGTGATGATGATGACGATGATGATAATGTAATCATCCATTCATCACGCGATGACGACGACGATGACGACAACTCGGATGATGACGAAGACGAGGGTGATGTAGATTTGAGTTCAAACTCAGGTCCTGTTTCATTCCGTGAGCACGTTGACATCAGTCAGTTGGGTTCAGAAGGTGAGGCCGATTTCGATTGGGACGCACTGGAAGAAGATGAGGATCATTACAAAAAGGAGGAGCGCCAGCAATTGGAAGAGCTTTACTCAGGATCACTCACTAGCATCGTTGAAAAAGAAGTAACTGAAGGTACTGTAGTCTCGGTTTCGAAAAAGGAAGTTGTTGTCAATATTGGATATAAGTCTGAAGGTATTGTAGCTGCTTCAGAATTCCGATACAATCCGGAACTCAAAGCTGGAGATGTTGTTCCTATTTATGTAGAACAGCAGGAGGATAAAAACGGACAGTTGGTGATTTCACACCGCACTGCACGTATCCACAGCGCTTGGGAAAAGGTAAACCGTTCGCTCGAGCATGATGAAGTAATTACAGGTTTTGTGAAATGTCGTACCAAAGGTGGTCTTATTGTGGACGTATTTGGTGTGGAAGCATTCCTTCCGGGTTCACAGATCGATGTGAAGCCAATTCGCGATTACGATGTGTACGTGGGCAAGCAAATGGAGTTCAAGGTGGTGAAGATCAACCACGAATTCAAGAACGTTGTGGTTTCTCACAAAGCACTCATCGAAGCAGAGCTTGAAGAACAGAAGAAGAAGATTATTGGTGGCCTCGAGAAAGGACAGGTACTTGAAGGTACTGTTAAGAACATTACATCTTATGGTGTATTTGTTGACCTCGGTGGTGTTGATGGTCTTATCCATATTACCGACCTGTCATGGGGACGTATCAATCACCCAGAAGAAGTGGTTGAACTCGACCAGAAGATTCAGGTGGTTATCCTCGATTTCGACGACGACAAGCGTCGTATCGCCCTTGGTCTGAAGCAACTTTCGGATCACCCATGGGATGCTTTGAGCGAGTCGCTTGAAGTAGGTCAGGAAGTAGAAGGTCGTGTTGTTGTATTGGCGGATTACGGTGCATTCGTAGAAATCCAGCCAGGTGTTGAAGGTTTGATCCACGTTTCTGAAATGTCTTGGTCTCAGCACCTCCGTAGTGCTCAGGACTTCCTCAAAGTAGGCGACACGGTGAAAGCTGTTATCCTTACATTGGATCGCGAAGAGCGCAAGATGTCTTTGGGTATGAAGCAACTTATGGATGATCCATGGGAAAACATCGAAGCACGCTACCCAATCGAATCAAAGCACAAAGCAACAGTTCGCAACTTCACCAACTTTGGTGTGTTTGTAGAGCTTGAAGAAGGCGTTGACGGATTGATCCACATCTCTGACCTATCGTGGTCGAAGAAGATCAAGCACCCAAGCGAATTCTGCAATGTGGGTGATGAGATCGAAGTAGTTGTACTCGAACTGGACAAAGAAAACCGTCGCTTGAGCCTCGGCCACAAACAATTGGAAGAAAATCCATGGGATGTGTTCGAAACCGTATTCTCGGAAGGTTCAACGCACCAGGGAACCGTTGTCCGCAAAGAAGGAAGCCAGTACGTAGTGTCACTCCCATACGGAGTTGAAGGCTATGTTTCTAAGAAGCACTTGACTCGTGAAGACGGTTCATCGGCTGATTTGGAAGACACCCTGGACTTCACCGTAATCGAGTTCAACAAGTCTGCCAAGCGCATTGTTGTTTCTCACCTCCGTACCTATGAAGAAGCTCCTGCTGAAGAGAAGAAGCGTCGCACAGGTAACACCGGTGGTGGTAGCGGTTCATCTTCTGCTGTGAAGAAAGTTCAAGACAGTCTGGAAAAGACAACCTTGGGTGACCTTGGTGTACTTGAATCACTGAAGCAGGAAATGGAAAGCGGCGAGAACAAAGCTGCAGCAAAAGCCGATGAGGCTGCTGAAGCCGACAACAGTGAAGAGGAAAACGACGACGAGAAAGCGTAACGATTTCCAATCGTTCTAAATAGAAAGTCCTCCGCAATTCGCGGAGGACTTTTTTTATGGGGTGCACCCGCTGAAATTCTCCTTCCTTTTCTCGCTTGTTTCTTGTTTGAATAACACTAAATTTGCCACTGATGCGACCTGCGACACTCATTGATAGCGAACACCTCCAGTTGATTATTCAGCGCCTCTGCTATCAATTGATCGAAAATCACGACGATTTTTCCAATTCTGTTTTCCTGGCCCTTCAACCCCGTGGAGTTGCTGTGGCCAACAGGATATGCGAAACGCTAAAAGAAATCCTTCCCGAAAGCTCCATCCGAGTGGGATCGTTGGACATCACTTTTCATCGTGATGACTTTAGAAGAAGAGATGAGCCCCTGGCACCCAACCGCACCAAAGTGGATTTTCTGATTGAAGACAAGAAAGTCATCCTCGTAGATGATGTCCTGTACACCGGTAGAACCATTCGTGCCGGTCTGGACGCCATGTTGTCATTCGGACGACCATCGGCTGTGGAATTGTTGGTCTTGGTGGAACGTCGATTCAGTCGCGAACTCCCGATTTCCCCCAATTATATTGGTAAATCGGTGGATTCTTACGATAACCAACGTGTAGAAGTGCGATTGGATGAGAAGGGAAATGGAAAAGTATTGTTGTCTACAACACGAGCACAGAAATGAGTAAACTGAGCGTAGATCACCTCCTGGGAATCAAGTACCTGCAACCGGGTGATATCAAGTTGATTCTGGATACCGCGCAGAACTTCAAAGAAGTCATTAACCGTCCCATTAAAAAAGTTCCTTCGCTCAGAGATATTACGGTTGCTAATCTGTTTTTTGAGAATTCAACGCGCACCAAACTATCGTTCGAACTCGCAGAAAAGCGACTTAGTGCCGATGTGGTGAACTTCTCGGCATCGTCCAGCTCGGTGAAGAAAGGGGAAACCCTGATCGATACCGTGAACAACATCCTTTCGATGAAAGTGGATATAGTGGTGATGAGACACCCCAACCCGGGGGCACCGGAGTTCTTGTCGCGCAACGTCGATACCACCATAATCAACGCCGGAGACGGAACCCATGAGCATCCCACGCAGGCACTCCTCGATACCTTCTCTTTGCGCCAGGAATTGGGCGACATTAAAGGAGCCCGCGTATGTATAGTGGGCGACATAAAACATTCACGCGTGGCTTTGTCCAATATCTTCTGCCTCCAACGTATGGGAGCAGAAGTTATGGTGTGTGGCCCTACCACACTGATTCCCAAGCATATTGAAACGCTAGGAGTTAAGGTGAGCCACAACATTAGGGAAGCTCTAAAATGGTGCGATGTGGCCAATGTGCTGAGAATCCAGTTGGAACGACAAGGAGGTGAGCATGATGTGCGATATTTTCCTTCCATTCGGGAGTACAGCCAACAATTTGGAATTAATGGCGAAATGATTTCGCAGACCGGAAAGAAAATCGTTATTATGCACCCGGGTCCAATCAATAGGGGAGTGGAAATTACAAGCGACGTTGCCGACTCTGCTGAAAGCCTTATTTTGGAGCAAGTAGAGAACGGTGTGGCGGTGCGAATGGCCGTGTTATACTTACTTGCCGGAGAGATTGGGCGCAATTGAAAATTGATTATATTTGTTCAAACTGATTTGATCATATGAAGTTCGAAATTGAAAATCGGGAGAAGGTAGTGATCGTAAAGACCAAAGTTGAAAAGCTCGACTCTCTGATTGCCCCTGAACTCAAGTCTGAGTTCGTTCTTGCCAACAAGAACGGAAACAAGAACATGATTCTGGATATGTCAGAGACTCGCTATTGCGATTCTTCGGGTTTAAGCTCCATCCTAGTAGCCAACCGGTTGTGTCGCGACAGCGGCGGAACCTTTGTACTCTGCGGATTGCAGGATACGGTTGCAAAATTGATTACCATCTCTCAACTCGATTCTGTACTTAAAATCACCCCTACATTGAACGAAGCGGTGGATTTGGTGTATATGGAAGAGGTTGAGCGTGATATGTAGAACCACATTAACAAAAACGTGCATGAAGAAAATTTTACTCCTTGTATCAGTATTGATTTCAGGTGTTCTGGCCAGTGGCCAATGTGACCCCAACTACGATTTCGGGGATGCCATGTTTGGCGTTTCTCCGGATCCTACCATGGGTGAAACCTTTGAAACAGGTTATCTAGGCATTGCCTATGAAGACATCATTCATATGCTTGTCCCTACCGAGGCGGGTGATATCGATACAACTTTCGCCGGATTGGGAGCGGTCATTGACTCGCTTTCTCTTGTGAGCCTTACAGTTACGATTGACGCCAGCGAAGTGAATCTGGCAGATATCGGTTTGACTGTTCATTGCAACAACAATGGTGATTCGCCGGATGAATGTACTTTCATGGGTGGTGAGCAATACTGTGCTCTTATCGATGGTACACCAACTCAAGCAGGTGAGTTTCCTTTGACAATCAATGTTATTGCATACCTCACATTCTTCGGTCAGCCTCAAGGTATTCCCTACGAGTTCACTGACTATACCCTTCTTATTGAAGAAGAAGTAAGCGTTGCTGCTCCGGTGGCTCAGTCGCTCGAAGTGAAGCAAAACATTCCAAACCCGTTCAGCAACATCACTACCATCAACTACACTGTTGCCAATGCTGGTAAAGTGCAGTTTGAAGTGATGAACCTTCTCGGAGAACGCGTGTTGAGCAATGTGTACAATGCCCGTCGTGGAAGTAACGAGATTAAAGTCTCTGCTGCAGATTTGAACTCAGGAATTTACCTGTACAGTTTGCAAATTGGCGACAAGAAAGTAACTCACCGCATGGTGGTTAACGAATAAGACTTTTGAATTTAAGGAGAAACCCCGGCCTTCGTCGGGGTTTTTTATGCAGTGAGATTTGAACTAACCATATTGGGATGTGGAGCAGCAACTCCAACGCTAAAGCGAAATCCAACAAGTCAGCTGGTAAATGTACATGACAAGTACTACCTCATTGACTGTGGTGAAGGTACGCAGGTTCAATTGCGTAAGCACAAGTTTCGGTTCCAACGCATAAGTCATATCTTCATTAGCCACCTTCACGGTGACCACTACCTGGGTCTGTTGGGATTACTCTCGTCCATGCACCTGCTCGGAAGAGCTACACCATTGCATATATACGGTCCGGCCGATTTGAAGGAGATTATCCATGTGAATCTTAAATTTTCCCAGACCTACCTTTGTTTTGAGTGGATTTTTCATCCGCTGAATATGCTCGAGGGGGAACTCATCATGGAAACAGATAAGCTCTGGGTTCGGTCATTTCCCATGAACCACCGGATCGATTGCTGTGGCTATGTGTTTGAGGAAAAACCCAAGCGAAGACGCATACTCAAAGAAGCCATAGAAAGCCGAAACCTGAACATTGCCGAAATCGTTCAACTCAAGGATGGAAAGAATGTGGCTCGGGAGTCGGGGGAGGTTTTAGATATCGAAGAATGTACGCTCCCTCCATACCCCTCGCGCAAGTACGTGTACTGTTCCGATACTGCACCTTTTGACGGACAGATTGATATCGCAAAGAATGCTGATCTGCTTTACCACGAATCCACATTCGCAAATCAACATGAACAACGGGCCAAGGAAACGTTTCATTCCACGGCAGCTCAGGCGGCCACAGTTGCCAGCGAAGCGCATGTGAAGCATTTGTTACTCGGACATTTCTCTTCGCGTTACACAGATTTAAGTGTGTTGGAAGAGGAGGCAAAAGAAATCTTTCCCAATACGCAATTGGCTCACGACGGACTCTCCATCGAGATTTAATAAAAATGACTTTTCTGTGAGAAAACTTTTTTGGTTCAAGCCGTTCCTTGTTTTACTTTTGCTATTTAGAATTAGTTTAGATAAGCGTTGCAAGGCATTCGGTTAATCATAGCAGACGGAAGTGAACTGGCCCTGATGGGGTTGATCTCCATATTTGATTCCAATCGTGAAATCGACATCGTTTCGGTGGCGCGGAATGAAAAGGAGTTGGTAGCTCAGTATGCGGCATTGCAAGCCGATGTGGTGATGCTTGATTTTACGTCCAAAGGTTTCTCAGCGGCTACAGTCAATCGCATAGTAAGCAAGAATGCCAATGCTGCCATTGTAGCCATAACGCCTCCTCAACGGGGAAAGGTGATAGTGGATGCTGTGCGGGCAGGGATTTCCAGCTATGTGAAGAAGGATTGCAGTAAGGAGGAAATTGCTCAAAGTGTGGTGGAGACAGCACGCGGGCATAAATTCTTCTGCAACCAGGTGTTGGAGACGGTGCGCAGGGAGTCGATTGATCTGGAATCGGTGGAATTGGCCGACGTGAGTTGCGACGCCGTTTTTATCTCCGAACGAGAACTGGAGATCATCGCTTTGATTGCCGAGGGATACACGAACACTCAAATCGCCGAAACGCTCTTCATTAGCTCTCATACCGTGGGAACTCATCGCAAAAACATCATGGCCAAACTGGGGGTTAACAATACCGCCGGAATTGTGATGTACGCCGTTCAACAGGGACTCGCCAGCCCCAATACATTTCTCTTTACCAGCTAGCCGGAAATCGACACCTGGTTGAACAATTGCCCCTCCGGGTTATCAACTGGAACTCTATGACTTATGAAGTGGTTGCTCTCCCAATGAGCTTCTGGAGCTATTCTATTTGGCGAATGCCTCACCCTATAACAAGAAGGAGTCTTACCGTAAATGATGAAAAACTGAGATACATTAGTAACAATTATTTGCAAAAATCAGCTTGATTCACACCCTTCAATTGACTATTTTTACGGCACCCTAAAAATGCGGAATCTCACGTTTTTCGCCTATTTCAAGAACCAAAGCTTTCTTAAAAGCGTATAAGAACCAGCTTTCATATGCTAGTACAAGATCACATGATTCATATCACCCCAACCTCACACTCCCGGGTAGGAGAAGTCGATTTCAATAACATTCCATTTGGCCGCGTATTTTCTGATCACATGTTTGTGATGGACTACAAAGATGGTCAGTGGGGAACCCCGAAGATTGTCGAGTTTGGACACATGAATATGCATCCCGCTGCATCAGTGATTCACTACGGACAAGCGATCTTCGAAGGAATGAAAGCATATAAGAATGATGCCGGTGAGGTGTTTGTGTTCCGTCCGGAAATGAATGCTCGTCGGTTCAATCTTTCAGCGCATCGCATGTGTATGCCGGAAGTAGAGGAAAGCTTATTTGTGGACGCTATTCACCAACTGGTGCACCTCGATCGCAACTGGATTTCTTCAGCTCCGGGGTCGTCATTGTACATCCGTCCGTTCATGTTTTCAACCGATGAATACATCGGTGTAAAGCCTTCCGAAACATACCGAATGATGATCTTTACCTGTCCGGTGAATGCCTATTATACAGGTGCTGTAAAGGTTAAGGTTGAAACCCACTACACACGCGCAGTGCCGGGCGGTACAGGCTTTGCGAAAGCTGCGGGGAACTACGCTTGTTCGCTGTATCCGGCTCGTTTGGCTCAGGAGAAAGGGTATCACCAATTGCTGTGGACCGATAGTCAGGAACACAAATGGATTGAAGAATCGGGAACGATGAATGTGGTTTTCCGAATCAATGACACGCTCATTTCACCGGCGCCGGGAGAAACTATTCTCGACGGAATAACGCGACACAGTGTGATGGAGCTCGCCAAAGACTGGGGATATAAAGTAGAATACCGAAGAGTTTCGGTTCAGGAAATCCGTGAGGCCGCCGATAACGGTACGCTGAAAGAAGCTTTTGGCGCCGGAACAGCCGCTACGATTGCCCCCATAGAAGTGATTGGTTTTGAAGATGGCGACCGTCAACTGACTGAATTTGCTACATGGGAGTTTGCTCCCAAAGCACTCAAGACGCTGGATGCTATCAAGAAAGGTGAGGCGCCCGATACCCATGGCTGGAACCATAGAGTGGATTAACTCTCTGCGCATTCATCCTTCAGAATCTAAAGCCTTCTGCATTTTACCACGGATAGTCTGAATGATTCAATGGGTCTTGCTGCGAACTGTCGAATCAGGACAGGAGCTAAAAAAATCCCTCTGCATTGTGGAATTCTTCCGATTTGGGCATCTTTAGGTTACCATGTTAAAACTGTTCACCTGGATCATAGTACTCCTGCCCATTTGCGGAATCGCACAAAGCGAATTTCATGGTGTCCTTATCGATGATGAATCGGGTAATCCGGTGAGCAGGGCACACGTCAAAGTGGTGCAAACTTCCCAGCTGGCCGTAACCGATTTGCAGGGTGCTTTTCACCTGGCGCTGGATCCTGAAAACGAGTACGATCTCGAAATTTCGCACACAGCGTATGAAACCAAAGAATATCATATTGGCCCTCATTCATGGAAATCTTCAGGCATTCGCCAAATAGATATGCACTTCATGGTGAATGTACTTCCCGCTGCGATCCTCACCGGTGCGCCCGATACGGTCTATGGAAGTAAAGTGTACCACGTAGCTGACTTTTGCTTCTTTAAGGAGGGGATGTTGCTTTTGACTTATCAGAATGAAAAGCACCTGCGTAAGGCGGAAGACCAGTCTAAAGAAATATTTGACGGATGTCGCCTTGTTTGGCTCGATCGATTCAAAAATGAAGTTACTACCCTGAATCTCCATGATCAGCTTTATGGATTCGAACGGGATTATCTCGATCTGCCCGTCTTAAAGGGTAAAAGTGGCATGTGGCTTATTGATGGACGATCCAATCAGTTGTATGCCGAACCGATTTCTACCGAGGATTTTGCACAGCACTTCGAGCCCGTTGTAGACACCTTGGGCGGCCTCGTATATGCAACCACGTACAATCCCGATTTTCCGGCATTTGAATATTACGCGTATAACCTGCAGGATTCAACCTATCACACGCTTCGCTACATCATTGATCAGCCGCTAATGGTGCAGTTTCGCAGCGAATACAAGTGGCTGCATCCCAAAGATAAGCTGGAAGCATTCCGCTACGAGTTGGCTACGGGCATTGATAAAGAGATCGTTGGAGCCTACATGTCGGGATTTCAAAGCAGTCCGTACTATGAATCGCTGTATGCGCCCATGTTTGTCCACAAGGACTCTATATTGATTTTTGATCACTATGCCGACAAGCTCTTGAAGTACAACTCCATGAATGAGCTGATTGACAGTGTTGAAATCAACTATCACAAGGAATCTCGCGGTAAGGACTGGTCGCAAAAGCTGGTGCAGGACTTCACCACGGGCGATATGTATTCCGTTCATAATCGCAAGGGATATACCTACTTGCGCCAGGTAGATACGCGCACGGGAGCACTCGTATCGGACTTCAAATTGACGCATCGGTATCCCGAGAATGTCAAGGTGTGGAACGGTAAGGTGTACTATGTTTACCGACCGTTTGAAAGCAGTCAGAAAAAGTTCTTGTATTCTGAGTTTATTCAATCGAGCGACATCCCTTGAGTATATCACAAATCGTGTGAAAACTGCAACAACGGCGGGCTTTTTGGCGATCTTTGGATATGGCATTTTCAGAGAAAGACAATGTACTTCGGACGCTGGACGACGCTTCCCTGATAGAGGCAGCGGCGCGTGTTGAGAATAAGAATGTACTTCATCAGGTTGTGCTGGGAGACGAGATGCTCCGTCGGAAAATGCCTGTTACCGGACTGATGCGCAAGTATGAGTCGCTCGTTCGCTCGTTGGAAACCCGTGATCTACGTTATATTGATCGTTATGATTATGCTTTTGCCGTGGCAACTGTGCGCTGCGCCGATCATGAATTGAACCGTCGGGGAGTTCGCAGGCTCCAGTGGTATTTTTTGCACGATGGTCATCAAGAAGGGCCGTTGTCGAGAAAGGACATGGAAGAAGCCGTGGCACAAGGCCAAATAGTCAACGAAGACCTGGTGTGGAAGGAAGGGGAGGCCGAGTGGGTGCGCCTCGATGAATGCTCTGCTTTGAGCACGCCGTATTTTTTTGATGAGGTGCGTGAAGAGCGAAAATCGGTTAATATAAATCGCCCGGCAGGCCGACAAGACAGCGCTTCGGCTGGGGTCATAGCTGCCGGAATTATGCAGTTGATGTCCTTTCCGTTTTGGTTGATTGCCTTGATCATCGTGCCATTTGGAAGTATTTCCACATCTCTGGGGATGGTGCTTCCAACCATCTTTGCCGCTTCTGCATTTCTAATGTCCATCCCGCTGGGAGTAGGGATACTCCTTCGCAAACATTGGGCTTACAGTCTGAAAATAGGTTCAGGGGTCTTAATCATCGTATGGCTATTGGCCCGAATCATTGTTGATGATGGAAGCATGTTCTGGATGATGTATATCTTGGCCGAAGTGGTTATACTTGTGCTGTTGTTTTCCATAAAGGAAGCATTCAACACACAAGTCTATGAATCTACCCACTAGAAAAATCGCGACCTACGCCGGTGCCGTTTTGCTGGCAATCGCTTCGCAACAATCCTCTGCTCAACATGAGCTATCGTCATTCACCAGCACCGGACGGGGTGTGGCATCACCGTTTGTAACGGATTATCATGCCCTTGGCATCAATGCTTCTAATCTGGATTGGACCCCTGAATATGAAGATAAGATGGTAACGTTTGGATTTGCTGAAATCGCCGGATCGGTGTATTCCGAGGCCCTGATCAAAGATGATCTGCGCAAGAACCTGTTTGGCGGAGATTTCGAAAACCTCACGCAGGCCCAAAAGATCGATATGATTAAGAACTTCACGGATGCCGGTACCAGCATCGACCTGAACTATATGTGGGCTGGAGCTCATGTTCAGACCGGAAGTTTCGGGGGCTTTGCGTACACTACCAGAGACAACTTTTCATTCAGATCTCAACTCAGTGAAGAGGTAGCTACTTTACTTTATCTGGGGGGAACAGCACCGTATTTCGATCAGTTGATTCTGAACAACGGTGACACCATACCCAACATGGAGGGTATTTCTCAGGATACCCTGGACATGGTAGCAGAGGGCATCACCAGTTTGGCGAATGCCAAGTCCTTTTCCGAAATCCTGGGCAACTCCGAGGTTTCGCTCACCTGGATTCGCGAGTATTCGATTGGGTACGGAAAGCGCGTCCTCAAGAACGATGCATTTGAATTGTATGCCGGAGCCGGGTTTAAGTACCTCGTGGGGCAAGGAATGGTGCAGTTGGGAACGAATGCCGACGGACAAATAGAATCTTTCTCGGCGCTTTCGCCGGTGTTTAATATCGACTATGGCTCAGGAGCCGAAACCAATCCATCACAGCTTCCGGAAAGTGCCAGGAACATGACTCCGGTGGGACAGGGATTTGGCTTTGATGTGGGTGCGAGCATGGTGATCAAAGAGAAACTGTTTGTAGCCCTTTCACTTACCGATATTGGACGAATGACCTGGGATGGCAACGTGTACAAATTGAATGATTTTGATGTGACCAGTCTGACCAACAACGGATTGGAGACCAATTCCATCCTGGATCAGCTGGAGACACTTACCGATCCCGACGGATTGCTGCAGTGGGAGGGATCGACCAAAGTGACCACAAAGCTTCCCTCAAAGCTGCGCGCAGGGGCACGATTTGATATTGGCGACAAACTTCGCATAGGAGCTGAAGGTGTTTTTGCTACCAATGATGAGCTGTCGCAACTCGACAAACCCCTGTTGGCATTCGGAGGGGACGTGACTCCCTTCCCGTGGATTCGGTTGTCGGTTGGTTTGATCAACGGTGGTAATTACGATTTTAAAGTACCCGCCGGACTCACATTGATTGTGGGAGGGGGAACCTGGGAAGTAGGAGTGGCATCACGCGATATGATTACCTTTTTCACAGAGAACCAACCAACCATTTCGGCAAGTTTTGGATTTCTGCGCTTCCGAGTATAAGTGTTGACCTACAAAGGGTTGGAGATTCTGCCTGACAATCGGCCTGAGCCTGCGCTATAGCTTTGTTGCAACTTTGTTTGAGCGCAAAGGTTGATTATGTCGGTCAGACATAACGTCTAGTATTCAAGTTAATTTGGTTAAGTAAAGTCACGTCTCTGGCGTGGCTTTTCTTTTTCGCATTTGGCGGATGCCTTATACTGATATTAACACCGTTTAACGCGCCCGAAGGATATTTTCGGGTAAATTCGGTGGAAACTATGAATCGGTGATATGGATAAATTAAGAAATGTCTTCGCCTATGTGCTTGCCACGCTGGTACTGATCGTAACGGTACTGTCGCTCCTTGGAATTTGGGAGGTAATTGAAA
>JAGQVX010000014.1:0-22131 GCA_020437755.1 Flavobacteriales bacterium | reverse complement strand
GCGTCTGTTGAAGAAAGGATTCTGGTCCATTCTCGCGTTATTCGTGGCCAGTGCTATTATCATGTTCATTTTTAGCGTGATTTACCGTACTCCGGTCAATCCTCCACAACCCCCACCGCGCGATAGAGAAGCGGGACAATAGGGGTCAAATTGTTATGATTTGTGAACATTTCGCAATGCTCAATTGCTTGTGTGTGGGTAGCTTGCAATAAACTTAAGCAATGAAGAAGTTATCTATCATAATGGTTGCGATATTTGCCCTTGTGGCGTGCAATCAACAACAAGCGCAGATGCAAACGAAAGAATTACCCAGAACAGAAGTTCAATTGAAAGCCGGACAAGAGGTTGCGACCTTTGGAGCCGGGTGTTTTTGGTGCGTGGAAGCCATCTTTTCAAGTCTGAAAGGAGTGGACGCTGTGAAGTCGGGATACGCGGGAGGCTTCGTCAAAAATCCGGCGTATCGTGAGGTGTGTAATGGAACAACAGGACATGCTGAAGCGGTTCAGATCTTTTTCGATCCTACCGTCATTTCGTACGCGGAATTGTTGGAGATCTTTTTTGAGACACATGATCCTACTACATTGAACCGGCAAGGCGCCGACACTGGTACTCAGTATCGTTCAGCCATATATTATCACAGTGAGGAACAGAAAGAGTTGGCGCAAACCGCGTTGGCGGCAGCCAATGAAAGTGGCGTATGGGCCAATCCCGTTGTGACAGAAGTAACGGCATTCAGCAACTTCTATGAAGCCGAAGACTACCATCAGGAGTACTATGAGTACAACTCATCACAACCATACTGTCGTGCGGTCATTACGCCCAAGATGGATAAGTTCAGAAAGAAATTTCACGATAAGTTGAAGGAAAATTAAATCCATGATGCCGGAGAATTCCGGCACCATGGATTAATGGCACCGCTATTCAACCACGACCGCGGTACCGCTTGCGGTAACCATCAGCATGCTTCCATGCTGACCGATGGTTTCATAATCGAGATCCACACCCAGGATAGCGTTTGCTCCACGTTCGCGGGCAATGGCTTCCATTTCAGCCAAGGCCTGGTCTTTAGCCTCGCGAAGAACGCGTTCATAAGCACTGGAACGTCCACCCACAAAATCGCGGATGCCGGCCATAAAATCTTTGAGGAAGTTGGCTCCAATAATGGCTTCACCACTTACGATGCCCAGGTATTTGTCTGTCTTTTTACCATCAATCGATGGTGTTGTAGTAACGATCATGTAAATATTGTTTTGAAGAAGACGAGGGATGCTTAGCTTTGTTACGCGCGTGCTCCGAATACCTACAGCATTTGGGGTCGATGACTTACATTCAAGTCCTGCGCTGAACTTAATATTGTGTCTTCCGTAGAACCACGACACAATATGATACCCGTACTCAACATGAACATGACCACCCCGAAGGCCCTTAGAAGCCGATTGTTCACGCATTTGGAAGGAATACCTTTGATCGCCAGTGTACTTGCACTGCACGATCATGATGTGTTCGACATATTCAAGCAACAGGATTGTGTTTCAATAAAAAATCTGGCCGCCCGGCTCGACGCCAACGAGGGTTACCTCAATGTGTCCTTCCGGCTCATGGCGAGCCAGGGTTGGATGCATCGTGAATTCAAACACGATTCTCCGCACTATTGCATGACTGCCAAAGGAAGGAAGGCCCTGCGAAATCTGGAGGTATGGAACGGACTGGAAGACTGGATACGCGTCACAAAAGACTTGCGCCACTTCACTCTGGAGGAGCTCGGTGGACTGGATGGGGACATGCTTTGTCGGCATATTTCGAGTCTGACACTTCACGAAGCAACTATCAGTATCGACGATGTGGAGCAGCAAATGTTGGCTCACAAAGAAGGATTGATCTGTGGCGTACTGCTCGTCAATTTGGGAATGAAGGGCTTACTCGATACGCCTGAATTGCACCTGCCCGAAGAATGGGGCGCGGTAGGGTTGGATGGCGCTACATATGCCCTTTGGGAACATTTGGGATGGATCTTCCCAACGGCCCAAAGCTATCGTTTTACCGAGCTGGGTGATTTCTACCGAAAGCGCGCAGCAGCCTATGGGGTTACGGTATCGTATCTGCAAACCTTCTCCTGGCTGCCCAAACTATTGTTTGGAGCAGGGGATCAACTGTGGAATAAACCCGCCGATGTAGTCGACGAAATCCACGTGGACAGAACCATGAATGTGTGGGGCAGCGGAGGAGCGCACGGAACCTATTTCAACAAGATCGACGAAGTGGTTATTGAGATATTCAATCAACCTCTTGATCAGCAGCCCCGCGGCATTTGCGATATGGGCTGTGGCAACGGTGCCCTGTTGGAGCATCTGTACGATGTAGTAAAAAACCACACCTTACGCGGCGAGCATCTGGATGATCATCCGCTGTTGGTGGTGGGTGCCGATTTTAACAATGCAGCCCTCGTGGCTACAGCCGAGACACTGGGAGCAGCCGGACTGGACTTTCATTGCGTGCATGGCGACATTGGTGATCCGGCGGAATTGGCTCATACCCTTCGCAGTGAATTTGATGTGGAGTTGGCCAACATGCTCAATGTGCGTTCATTCCTGGACCACAACCGCATTTTTGTGGAGCCCAAAGGCAATTTCAGTCAGCGCGAACCCCTTGGGACAGGAGCCTACGCTTTCCGCGGAAGGAGGGTCTCCTGCGCAGAAGTGGAGCAAAACCTTCTGGAGCACTTATCGAGCTGGAAGCCGTACATTGAGAAGTATGGTCTGCTGGTCATTGAGCTTCACACCATTCGTCCGTCTGTAGCCTCCGAAAACCTGGGGCGAACAAGCATTACCGCATACGATGGGACGCATGGCTACACGGATCAATACATTGTGGAATTGGACGTGTTTCAGGCCATTGCTGAAGAAGCCGGACTCCATTCTGTAGAGCGCTTCCGATCACGATTTCCCGACAGTGACCTGGCTACGGTGAGTATCCATTTGCTGCGAGGCAAGTAGCATCACTTTCATACAGGCCATTCCATGAAAAAAGCGCCATCCGGCAAATGGGAGGGCGCTTTTCGATTACGTTTTTCGCTATCCATCAGGGATGCAAGGAGATGATGTGGCTGCCATTGGGTCCGTTGACTACAGCCTGATTATCACAATTTCCATCACCGAAATCAATGGTGCGGGTTCCCATGGGAGCATCCATTTCAACAACACCTTGCGTTATGTAACCGCATTCCTGGTCTATGAGCAAGGGCTCGATAATGGTTCGCGATACCTGCACTCCATTGGGGCGGGTGCAGCTACCACTTCCGGTGAGTTCAAATATATTGTCTCCACAATCGTCGGTTTCGAGTCCGGCAATCCATGTGGCTATACCCGAAAATTGTCGGGAAATGGTGTGATTGTTTCGCACCATAGTCATGTTGCATTCGCGGCCAAAGATGACCTGATTGCTGTCATTGGTGCCAAGGTTGGTAGTGGTTCGCGTGCCGCTGATGGCCACATTCCCCACATGAAAATCAACCAACGTGGCCGTGCGGACGGCACCTGTATTGAGCAGATCATCGGAGAGTTCGATAACGATCTGTCCGGAACGTTCATGGCCAAATGCATCTTCACAACCATCTCCGTAGTCGATAGTGATGGTCATGGGATACGTGTCACCCGATTCTGTAACGGTAGCACATTCCGGAAGATTATCCAGCGGATTGCACATGCCTTCGATGGGTGGCATACCGCGATGCAGGGTTGTTGCATCGATGTCTGATTGCATACCGCGCTCGGCAAAGGCGGCAATAACCTCATTCGCAGCTGCATCGTCATCGGCATCCTGATGGCGTTTTTGACATGCTGTGAACGTGAGCAGTAGAGTAGAAGCAGTTAAAACGGATAGGATTTTAAATCGTGCCATAGTTATTGGATTTGTTTGTGATGTGACTCGTTACACATCCAAAGGTTTAATGGCTTGGTGAAAAAAAGATATTCCGAAGTAAGAAGCGGATCGCCATCTATCCGGCGATCAATTGATCGGCCCCGGCTTTCGGAAGTATTTCTTGATCCATTTCCGCTGTGCTACAACGTATTTCAGTTGTTCTGAAATGTTATGGAGAGATTCAGCCCTGGGTGACTCCAGGCCGGGATATCTTTTGGCGGATGCCTGCTTTGTGCAATCCTGAGACCTCTTGAGCAAAACTTCAGCCTGATCGAGATGATCGTTGAACCAATC
Organism: Flavobacteriales bacterium; assembly: GCA_020437755.1. Lineage (GTDB taxonomy): Bacteria > Bacteroidota > Bacteroidia > Flavobacteriales_D > Sanyastnellaceae > JADFAK01. Next base: position 17,919 of record JAGQVX010000014.1, on the reverse strand, counting down.
GGGATCCTCGAGTTTTTTTCCTGTGCCACGGATGGCGAGAATGCGGTTTTGCTGAATTTCGAGATGCGCAACCCCTCTATTGTAGTAATCGCGGGCCTGCTGAAGTAGAAAATAACTGTTCTCCGGATCGTACATGAGGATGCGCGCTACCGACACCGATTCACGGGCTTCGGCATTACGTCGATAGTGGGCAATAAGCGAATCACGCACATCCCATTGAATTCCGCTTCCCGTGGTCTTTCCATGCGTGAACTCGTCGAATGTAATCGGATGGGCATTCAACTGCCACAGCGGATCAAAAGGGTAGTGGTCATCGGTCATTTCTTCGGGGTTGGTGAGCCAGAAATGCTCGTTGCGCTCGAAGTGAAACTTGCCTTTGCCGTCTACATAGCCCGCAGCCCACGTGCAGTCCAGAATATACCATCGCTTATTGATTTGAACCGCGTTCCAGGCATGCAGTTCGCCCTGATCCCGCTTGCCATACACACCCCCGCGCGCGTGACCTTCAATCACTTCACAGCGAAAGCCGCTCTTCTGACAAAGCGCCGCAAACAGATTCGCATATCCTTCGCACACCCCTTTTCGCTTGCGCGCCACATCTTCGGCCGATTGTTCGCGACTGTCTTTGCCTTCCGAAATGCGGCGGTACATGCCATAATCATAACTGATGTTCGAAGTAATCCACTCAAACAGGTTGCGCACGCGCAGACTATCATCGAGTCGGGCATTGTCGATTTCACGGTGCAAGGCAGATACGGGGTCATCCTGCCCTATACCACTCAACATGGGCAGGAAAAGGGTTAGGATCAATACCGCACGTCGAAGAGTGATCATGGAGCCGATGTTTGTAAAAACCAGGAGGCAATGAGTTCCTCCACGGGTTTGTTTTGCGGGGTGAAGTCGTTGTTTTCCGGACCACCCACCAGTTCATCTTCCGGAAACCATTTCCAGAGGAACCCGCCGGCAAACCATGACTGGTCCCAGAACAATTTGAAAACGGCATGATACGCGTTGAATTGTGCGCTGGTGTTTACCTGGTGGTCATCGGTGTAGTCCCACGGCTCATGGGCACAATAGTCACAACTGCGGTAGCCCCATTCGGTGAAGAGGATAGGACGTTGTTCGCGATCAGATAAGCTTTTCAATTTTCGTAAGTGGGGTTGCCAGCCTTTCATGATGGCTTTGAGTGAAGGGGTTCGCTGCTCGCAAACCGGGAAGTAGGCATCCACTCCCACATAATCGAGTACATCCCAAAATCCGATGCGTTCATAACTGTCCCAATTGGCCGCGTAGGTTAGTTTTCCCTTATATACTTTTCGTATTTCAGCAATGAGCATGCGCCAAAAGGATTCCCGCTGCACGGCAAATTGCGTCAATTCCGTTCCGATGCACAGGAGCGGCAGGTGGTGTTCCTCGCTCAATAAGGCGAACTTCATAATGTAGTCGAAGTAATCCGATTCAAACTCTCGCCATTGGTCTTCCGAGTCCAGTTCAAAGTGACCGGTGTATGCTCCATGATTGAACCAGATTTGAGGCTTGATCATGACATCAAGTCCATGCTCATTGGCGTACTTTATACAGGTGTTGATGCCCTCGGGCGTTTCTCCCCACCATTGCCAGCGCAAATTATCGTGGCGCAAACGGCTGCCATTCATTTCTCCAAAGGCGAAGGGCATAAAGGTCACCCAATTGGCGTGGATGTCTTTTACTGGTTGCAAGTGAGCAGGTGTGATGGGATCACGTTGTCCAACATAGCTCACGCCATTGATTTTTTCCTGAGCTGTACCCGGAATACCCAGCAGTAAAGCAAGCACAAGTGAAACGAGCAGTACCCCCCGAATCTGCATAAATATTAATTGAGTTGATAAGGAACCCGCAGTTTGAACTCGGGTATGCGAACACGAAACTCTTGACTGTAGTCGAGCTTTTTCATGAGGTAGGTACCGTACATCACACCTTTGAGTGTGGGCAGACTGGTTGTGGAACTATAGGTGTGCGAAGCACCCGGCAGGATTACCGGCTGTATGCCAATTACTCCCGGACCTTCAACCTGGCGGTTGTGGCCGTTGGCGTCGATGATGGTCCAGTGACGCCTCATGAGCTGCACTGGAAAATCGTTGTTGTTCTCAATCAGAATGGTGTACGAGTACATGTAGTTGTTGCGCAGCGGATTAGAAATCCCCGGCTCGAACCGCGTCCTCACGGTAATGGTTATGCCAGATGTTATTGCTGTGTACACTCTACAATTATAATGAATTCAAGTCGGAAAAGCCACTATTTTCCCTGCGGTCAACAGTTATAAAACAGCTTGCTCCATTAATTGTTTGTCTGCCAATGCGTGGTCAATAAAATCTATGAAGTGGTTGAGGTAGTCCCATCCCCCTAATGTGTGCAAGTCGTTGTGATGCCCTCCTTCAACCGGTACAAACTCTTTTTGCCCCGACGCAAGAGCGTTGAACAGTTCCTTCCCGTATGCGAAATCAATGTTGGGATCATCCGTGCCGTGGCTAATGATAACGGGTTGGTGGATGTGCGTGCAAGATACAACAGGGGCGACGGCTTCCGGATCAAAGGCAGCGATTTCCCCGGCTCGATCAAGAGCACGATCCACCATCCATTCAATGGCAAAACCCACATGTCGGCGATGGTAATCATACACGATTTGGTGCATGGTCGTAAAAGTACATTCGATGACCCCAAATTGAAGTCGGGGATCGTTTTCCAGTGATTGCAGACCAATGGCTCCTCCGAGGGAATTGCCCCAAATTCCTACCGGACTGGATGGATATTTGGCGAATGCCCAGTCAGCGACCTGCTTAATATCCTGCTTTTCGTGATAGCCAAATGTGCAGTATTCTCCACCGCTATTGCCATGCGTACGCAGGTCCACCGCTATGGAGGCATAGCCTCGCCGGGCCAGAAGCGCTGCCACGGAAACCCACTGTCTCTTGCAGGAGCCGATACCGTGCACCAAGATCACCACGCCTTTGGTGGAATCCGCCGCCGGGGTGTGCAACACGGCAATGGGAACATCGTTCTCGCCGCGAATCTCCAGTTCTTCATACGGCACATCCCACTCGTGATCGGTACAATGGGTGGGGGGCTCAAGGATGTAATACGGGCCAACGAAGTAAAACCCCAAGGTGCCCAAAATCAAATTGAGCCCGATGAAAATGCCCAGAATAATCAGGATGCGCCTTCTTCGACTACGTGGTTTTCGAGTCATTCGGGATATTTGGAATTCATGTGTTCTACCGATTGGCGAATAAGCTCTTTCAAAACCTCTTCATCAATGTCGGTAAGCTTTTTAATGTACAGGCACGATTTCCCCGTGGTGTGTTTGCCCAGTTTGCCCATCAGTTCGTCGTACCTCGAAAAGCCGGGCATAATGTACACCGTGAGACTTTGTTTGCGGGGTGAAAGGCCCACTTTGAAAAAATCCCCTTCGCGTCCACTTTCGTATGTGTAGTGATAATTGCCAAATCCAATAATGGAAGGCCCCCACATGTCAGGTTTCCATCCGGTAATTTCTTCCATCCAGCGCATTACGGTCTGCGCATCGCTGCGGCGTTGATCGTTTTCAATGGTGTTGAGAAAGCCTGCGGCGTCAATCTTGGTTTTTTGCGTCTTATTTTCTGCCATGTTACCAATAGTTTTGGGCTGTTTCAAAATTATGATGAACTTTAGGCATTCGCCAAATGGTAGGGAGGACTTTAAGAAAAAATAGGATTTGAGATGAGTTCAAAGGAGATCCATATTGAATATCCGCTGAAGGTGCCAAAGTACACCAAGGCGCATATCGATTACCTCATCCGATCGCGTGCCGAAGAGTCCATTCATATCGAATTCAAGGCCGGCCCTGCGCTGGATTGGACCGATTCCCGAAAAAAGGAAATTGCCAAAGATGTTTCTGCCTTCGCCAATTCCGATGGTGGGATTATCATCTACGGACTTTCAGAGGAAAACAACGCTGCCTCCGGTTATTCATTTGTGGATGGCAATGAGTTCAGCAAAGAATGGTTGGAACAGGTCATCAACAGCAAGATCAAACGCCGCATTCCCGACCTGGAAATCGATGTCATTCGCGTGGGGAACAAGATTTCGCAAAGTGTATATGTAGTGCGCATTCCACGTAGCAGTGAATCTCCCCATATGGCCAGCGACGGAAGGTTCTACAAGCGATTCAATTTTGAATCGGTGCGGATGGAGGAATATGAGGTGCGCGACCTGTTTCGGCGCATGGATGAAACCCAGCTGAAGTTGCTGCCCGCCGAGTTCACCGGGGCTATCGATTCGGTAACCCGCGATCAAAAGGTGAAGGTATTCCGACTATCGGTGATACTGGATGTCAAGAATACCAGTCGCACGATTGAACAGACCTACAAAACGATACTGCGCATCCCGCGCTCGGTGTATGATAACTCGCATGCGGAGGGCTTGTCGCCCTTTTTTAGGAAATACCAGCGCGATTATGCACTGCTGAACGTTCCCGGTACCACGCCGTTGTTTCCGCAAGAAGTCAATACCCTGGTGCGCTTCGACTTGCTTATTTCGGGCAATCACCTGGCCGACCTGGCTACTTTTCCGATGAAGATCAGGTTCTACTATTCAAATGGTATATATGAACTGCAGTATTTTCTGGATACAAAGATGAAGATCGACGGCAAGCTCTATGGCGTGGCAGATTTTGCACGCTAGTCCATATCCCGTATTTCCGAGAACAGAACCGTGTCGTGGTATTCGACGCGAGAAATATGGCAAAATCGCTTGTCCCAATTCAACAGCGACCAATGGTCCACATACCACAGTGTAACCTGACTGCCTTTGGCTGTTTTGTTGATTTCATCGGCCGATAGTCCTTGTTCGGTGCCCCGGTTAATGTAGAAATGACGGTGATCTCCCGACATGACCAGAACGATGTCGTGGGTATTGGTCTCGTAGGCATTGTACAATTCACCTGTGATGGTGAGACAATCATCCTGATCGACATTAACGATGGGTCGAAACGTGAGAAATCCGAGTGTAATAAGCAGAGCAGCAAAGAGGAAGATCAGCGGTTTTTTCATGATGTAAGGTTTGGTTACAAAACGAATCACTCCGCGTTTTATTTTTTAAGCAGATAAACAATTGAAGACGACTTAGATCGGCTCGAGGGAGCAGTCCTCCAAATCTTCAAAAAACTCGATCAGTTGGGGCGAGTCTTGTTGTCTGATTTCAGTAATCAGACTGCACGTAAGGTCGAATTGCTGGTCGGACTGGGGCAGGTCCATTTTCTTGAGTTGCCCCATAATGGTGCCCATTTGCGCATACGGAAAAACAATTCGGAATCGGTCCATTTCCTGTTGTTCTACGATGGTGCCTGCTTCTATGGCCATGCGCGCGGCGGTGCGGTAGGCATCAATCAAACCTCCAACGCCCAACTTGGTACCTCCGAAGTAGCGAACCACTACAATGAGGATATTGGTGAGATCAAAAGACTCAATTTGTCCCAAAATAGGCTTTCCGGCACTGTTGCTGGGTTCACCGTCGTCATTGGCACGGAATCGCGATTTGTCGAGTCCCAATCTCCAGGCATAGCAATGGTGTCGGGCGGCATGATGCTCTCCGCGGATGCGGTCGAGATGTTCTTTGATTTCCTCTTCTGATCGCACGGGAATAGCAAATCCGAAATGCTTGCTCCCCTTTACCTTATACATGTCCTCAGAAGGAGCTTTCAGCGTGCGGTATGTATCTGACGGAAGAATAGTGATCAGGACATTGGATTCAACGCCACGTTGAAAACCACAATAATGTTTGGATCGCGGTCATAGTACAGTTTGTCCAGAGCTCCCAGGATATTCTTCGCCGAGAAGTAGGAAGTATGCAGCACATTCTCCCCCTGAAGCGACCATTGAATGGTGTAGCTGTTTTCCTTTTCCTTGTGCTCTTGCACGTAGCTTAGCATCGTTTTGAGGGCACCCGCTTTGGTGAGTCCTTCAGTGGTATGGTACAAAAACGACTGATTATGCCGTGGATTCACGGTAATGAGATGCAGGGTGAAATGGTTGGAATGTTCTTCGAAATTAAAGAGCAATGAGTTTTCTCCCATGCCGATGTAAGTGCCAATTTCCTTCTGCAACTGTGCGATCTCAATGTGTTGGTCGGACGTCATTTCAATGGTTTTTGTGTTCCAAAAATAGACATTAATCCACGTGCACCGTCAAAAGCGTCAAATTGAACGAGCCATGGGTGGCTTTTGTAGAAGTAGTTGCTGATTTGGATTCCTTATCCTACCTTTTCACCAACTTTAACCACAATATAATTGAGATGAACCCTACTGTACGAAATATTCTGGCCGTGCTTGCCGGTGCCATTATTGGCGGTGTTGTGAATATGGCTCTCATCATGAGTGGCCCTTTATTCATTGAATTTCCTGAAGGCTTCAATCCTGAAGATCAGCAAAGTTTGATTGAGTACATGCCCAAGTTTGAGTTCAAACACTTCATTATGCCGTTCTTAGCTCATGCAATTGGTACATTGGTAGGAGCCATTATAGCTGTCAAGATAGGGGCGTCTCGCAAGTTGACACTGGCATTGATTATAGGCGCCCTGTTCTTCATTGGTGGGGCCATGAATGTGGCGATGCTGAATGCCCCCATGTGGTTCAACATCACCGATCTCGTCCTGGCCTATTTCCCAATGGCGTATCTGGGTTGGAAGTTGGCCGACAAGTAGCATGTGAATATGAGCGGAGTGCAGAAGATTGTTGGTGTGCTGGTTGGACATTTGGCCTTGTGCCTGAGCTTGTATATTCACGCCCAAACGCCATGCAATCACGCCTCTATTCCGCTTGATGTGGTACCCGCCACTTACGTGTGTATGCATGCCGTGGATCCTATTGTGGTTGACGGTCAAGACAAGGAACGTACCTGGCAATTGGTGCCTGTATGTGCTGAATTCCAGGATATTATGGGGCCAACGGTTGAAGGGCCGCGATTTCATACCGAGGTGAAAATGACCTGGGATGAAGATCATCTCTATATCTACGCCTTTCTCGAAGAACCGCATGTGTGGGGCAGTCTGGAAAATCGCGACGATATTATTTGGCGCGACAACGACATTGAATTTTTCTTCGATCCCGATGGCGATGGACAGCACTACATGGAATTTGAGTACAATGCACTGGGTACTTTGCTCGATCTCTACCTCGCCAAGCCCTACCGCGAGGGTGGTCCGATGCTGATTGAATGGGACGCCAAAGGTGTTGAAGCTGAGGTCGTCGTATATGGATCGGTCAATAATGGCAGCGATGAGGATATCGGTTGGTGTATTGAAATGGCTATTCCTTTTGGACTGCTCAAAACGCACAAATCCCAGCCCAACCCAGGCGATGGGACGTGGTGGAGGATGAACATGTCGCGTGTGCAGTGGGATACCCAATGGACCGCCGGCGGCTATGTCAAACAAACCAATGCTGAAGGCCAGCCGCTTCCGGAACATAATTGGGTATGGTCGCCGCAAGGCATTGTGAATATGCACTATCCGGAGCAGTGGGGCTATATGCTATTCAGCAAATGGTCGGAATCTCCCGATGACCAACAATGTGAACTTCCAATGGGCTGGCACGAGGCCAAATACGCTTACGCGCTCTACTACATTCAGAAAATTTACTTTGCCGAGCATGGTGTATGGTGTGCCGATGTGAAGGAGCTACCTCAGTGTGGTATTCCGCAATCGGTACTGGATGGTATGCGCATTTCGGTAACGGCATCGCATTTTGATGCCTGGGTTCCAATAGGAGAGGGGGGAGATGGCTGGCTCATCGACACGCAGGGAAGAATCATTCGAAAAGCTGCGATAAATGAATAAGCGCAATTTCTTAAAATCATTGGGTGTACTGGGTGTTGCCGGCGCCTTTCCGGGCGTGTTCATGGGCGCATGTGATGTTAACGGATCAGCACCGGCTTGCGACCGCATTTGGACCTGGCTGGGGGTCAATAATGATTGGTCGGATCAGGAGCTGGATGCCCACATGCACATGCTGCATGATCAAGGGGTACACGGCGTTTTTATTGGTGGCGATAATGAGCGGTTTTTCCTGGCAGCCGCCAAATGGGGAATCGAAGCCCACTTATGGAATTGGACCATGAACAGGCGAGATGCCGAAATCATGGAGCACCATCCCGAATGGTACGCCATAAACCGATTGGGAGAGTCTTGTTTCGACAAGCCCCAGTATGTCGATTATTACCGTTGGCTTTGTCCGTCCAGGCCCGAAGTCCTGGATTTTCTCGTAAAGGAGGTACGTGCCAAGGCTCCTCAGCCGTACATTAAAGGCTGGCATTTGGATTATATCAGATACTGCGATGTGATCCTGCCGCGCGCCTTGTGGGAGAAATATAACATTGTCCAAAACGAGGAATTGCCGCCATACGATTACTGCTACTGTGATACCTGCAGGGAAAAATTTGGAAAATCAGATGGTCGGGATCCGCTGGAAATTGAAGATCCTGCGCACGATGAAGCGTGGTTGCAATTTCGATACGACAGCATAACGCACGTGGTAAACACGTTGGCCGAGGTGGTTCATGAGTATGGCAAGCCCATATCGGCAGCAGTTTTCCCCACACCCACAATTGCACGGAAATTGGTGCGACAGTCTTGGGATCAGTGGAGGCTCGATATGGTATTTCCTATGCTGTATCAGGGTTTTTACAATGAATCTATAGAGTGGATTGGAGACTGCGTGGCCGAGAACGTTGCCGCCGTCGAAAACCGCATGGAAGTATATGCCGGACTATATCTTCCCGACCTTACGGCACCCTCGGATTTGGCGAATGCCCAAAAACGCGCCTGCCATAACGGAGCCCGTGGAATCTCACTATTCGGCGGATTAACCGAAGCACACTGGAATGCTTTAAAAAAGGTGGAAAAAAAATAATTCTCTCTCTGAAAGACCTCCAGTCGTTGAGCGCAGTCGAAACGAGCATAATATGTTGTGTAGCCCTATGTTGAGAATTTGGCTTCGGCTTCGCTCAGCCACCGGTTATCCTGGGGAATTCAGAATTCAAAATGGTTCTTTGATTGTTTCAAGCATTGGCAACGACCTACCCCGGATTTAACCGGTCGTTGAGCGCAGTCGAAACGAGCATAAGATGTGGTGTAGCCTTTCTAAAAAAATAGGCTTCGGCTTCGCTCAGCCACCGGTTATTCTGGGGTATTCAGAATTTCAATTCTATTTATCCAATCGCTCAAAAGTGCTATTCTCACTCCTGTACTCCGGAACCAGAGCCTTGATCTTACCAACGATATCGTCGTTGTTCTGTGACTCAAACGATTGTATGAGATCTTCGATTTGACGCGTTAACTGCTCATTTTTTCCGGCCGATGTGTGTCGGGCCCGTAGAATCTTTTCGTGGTGAGTGGGCAACGTATTCTCCCGGTTGCTCAGTAGCTCTTCGTGCAGTTTTTCACCCGGCCGCAGACCTACAACCTCAATTTCAATGTCTTTGCCCAGTTCGAGTCCGCTGAGCTTGATCATGTTCTCCGCCAGGTCTATAATTCTGACCCGCTGCCCCATATCGAAAATGAAAATCTCGCCGCCATCGCCCATGGCGCCTGCCTCCATGACCAATTGAACGGCTTCGGGAATGGTCATAAAATAGCGCGTCACCTCCTTGTGTGTCACGGTAACCGGACCACCATTTTCAATTTGCTTCCGAAACAGGGGAATCACCGAACCATTGGATCCTAAAACATTGCCGAAGCGAGTGGTAATGAACGCAGTGGGTGTTTGTCCGGCGCATTGCTGCACGTACAACTCAGCTACCCGTTTGGTGGCTCCCATTACGTTGGTGGGGTTCACGGCCTTATCTGTTGAAACCAGCACAAACCGTTCAACACCTTGCTCCATAGCCAGGTCGGCCGTGTTCATCGTGCCTCGAATATTGGTAAGTACAGCCTCACTCGGATTCTCTTCCATAAGCGGAACGTGCTTATAGGCGGCAGCGTGGTACACCACATGAGGCTTGGCGTATTCAAATACCCGTTGCATGCGGCTGCGGTTGCGCACGTCGGCGATGATGATTTCGTACTTTCCTTTCCAGCCCACTTTTGCGAGTTGGGCATCCAACTCAAAAAGCGGCGTCTCAGCCTGGTCGCACACGAACACCATTGCCGGATCATAAGCCAGTGCCTGTCGCACCAATTCACTTCCAATGGAACCCGCCGCCCCGGTTATGAGTACCCGCTTGCCTTTCAACTGCTCGCGTATATGATTGCTGTCGAGCTGTATCGACTCACGGCCCAGCAGATCCTCGATGCGAATCTGACGCATCTGTTTCACGGAGAGCTGCCCTTTAATCCATTGCCGCACCGGCGGTACATTCATCACCTGAATATTGTGTCGCAACGCCTGATTGATAATATCAGCCTTGCGCTTGCTGTCGATCTCCTGGATGCTGATAATAATCTGATCAATTTTCCCCGAGGCATACAGTTCACCCGCCTTATCGCTGTGGTAAATGCTCACCCCTTCGAGTTTCTTTCCGCTTTTCGATTTGTCATCATCGAGGAAGGCCACTACTTCCAGTCCGCTGCTTTTCTCCTGATCAAATGCACGCTTGGTAATCCGACCGCTTTCACCGGCACCGAATATGACCACGCGCAATTTGGCCTTTCCCGGATTCTTGAGTTCCATGTACAGCACCTTGATGGTAATGCGGCTCACAATCAGTATAAAAAGTGAGACGAGGTACTCGATCATGAGAATCGAATTGGGCACAAAGTAGGGGAGGTCAAACCCTCGATGGCGCACCTGGTTCATGATGAGAAACGCGACCGTTCCCAGGGTGATGACGGTAAAGATCCGCACGGAATCCTGCGTGCTGGTGTAGCGAATAATACCGGCATATGTTTTACCGAGGAAGAACGACAAGGCCCGAATTCCTATAAATATCGCGAAGAAGGTCACTCCGAGAGCCACTTCATCGGCAGGAGGATGAAACTCAAAGCGAATGAGATAGGCAAGCACATAGGCAAAAGCGCACACAGCAACGTCGAGCAGGTAAATGACCCACCGTGGAGTATGTTTTCCGGGGAAATGAAGCGCCATTCGGCAAATATAGCGGAGTTTACCCAAGAATGACTCGTGGGTATGGATTGGGTTTATCCCTCAAAAAGAATCGAGAAAATCACCGTTCGCGTTCGCAGACTTTCGATCGGAGAAGAGTATTGGGTCTCCTCCTGAATCAGCACGTTCTTGAAGCCGATGGCTGTTTTGAGTTCCAAGCCAAACTTGAAATAGGGGAGAAAGAAATCCACGCCTGCTCCGGCATCCATGGAGTAATCTGTCTTTTGGAGCTTGATGATTTTATCGACTTCCGCCTGGTTGTCCACGTCCTTCTGACTCTGCATGTCGATACTGTACTTGCCACCAATAAGGGCGTAAGCGGCAAAATTTCGAATGCGGTTGGTTCTCAGCTTGAGCACCAGTGGAATATCGAGGTACACGGATTCCGTGCGGCGAAACAGCGTGGTAGTCGTCCCTTCGGGATCCAGAAAACGATAATTCAAACCTCGATCCTGGAAGGATAGTCCCGGAATAAAGCGCAATCGAATGTTTTTCTGAATATCCCAGGAAGCCAGGAGCGCCAGATTGAAGCCCGACTGCGGCACGTTCTCAATGGAAAGCAAAGAGTCTTGAAACGTAAAATCCGGACGGTAATTGATCTGAAAGTCACTCTTGTTCATGCTCAGCAAAAAACCGAAGTGGACCTTTTTGTAGTCGAAGGTGGGCAGGTTTTTCATGCTCACACCACCGCTTTGGGAGCGGCGCTGGGCATGCATTTCACTGCACAACACTACAACAGACAGGAACAATATGACGTAACGTATATATTTCAATTTCAACGGGTTGTCGGTCATTCAAAAGTAGCAAACGATGGACAAGCTCAAATATTGTCGCTCGTGTTATTTCAACAATACCTTGCGGAATAACAACGTAGTGACAATAGAATACAACACCGATACGGACATGAGCGCAAAAAGTGACAGTGCGGTGGTTACTCCCGGACTGAGTATTTGCTCCTGGCTGCTTCGGTACTGCGCAATGAGTTCTTCGGGCGTCATGTCTTTAAGGTCTGGACGCAGGTTTCGGGTTTCTTCCAATTTGGCGGGATCGCGCAGTATTTCTTCCATCGCGGCAACACCTTCATTTACACGGCTCTGCAGCAATTCAGGATCGATCACTTTGAGATACAGGAAAATAAATACTACGACAATAATGACGTATAATCCGGCTTCTTTCATGCTGTCCTTCAGGTCGTCGAGGAAAGTAGATTCCTGAAGGGTTACTTTCTTGTATTTAAACCATAGCGAGGATGCAATGGCAATCAGGATAAAGAGCAAATTGGCCATGACTCCCACATCGAAGCCCATATCGGCGTCGTCGATGAAGAAGAATACCATTTTGATCAGGATCCACACCAACACCAGGGTGAGAGTGAGTGAACGGGCTTTATTCATGCGGCAAAGGTAGGGGATTGGCACAAAAAAAATCCGGCAATTTGTGTTATAAACTGCCGGATTTCAGAAGTGTGTTATCGTTATTATCCGTTCATCGATACCAGGAACTCAACATTGTCCTTGGTGTTCTGGATACGGTCTTTAACAAATTCCATGGCTTCAACAGGATTCATGTCGGCAAGGTGCTTTCTCAGAATCCAGATGCGTTGCAACACATCTTTCTCCAAAAGCAGGTCTTCGCGACGTGTACCTGAAGACAGGATATCGATAGCCGGATACACCCGACGATTCGAGATACGACGGTCGAGCTGAAGTTCCATGTTACCTGTTCCTTTGAATTCTTCAAAAATCACCTCGTCCATCTTCGAACCGGTTTCGGTAAGAGCAGTCGATATGATGGTCAATGATCCGCCGTTTTCAATATTACGGGCAGCTCCGAAGAAACGCTTCGGCTTGTGAAGTGCGTTGGCATCCACCCCACCGGTAAGTACCTTTCCGGATGCCGGTGATACGGTGTTATAGGCACGGGCCAAACGGGTAATCGAATCGAGGAGAATGCACACGTCATGTCCACATTCTACCAACCGCTTCGCCTTCTCCAATACGATGTTGGCAATCTTTACGTGACGCTCTGCGGGCTCATCAAACGTAGACGATACTACCTCAGCGCGTACGTTACGGCGCATGTCGGTAACCTCTTCCGGACGTTCATCTATAAGCAGGATAATCAGGAATACTTCGGGGTGGTTGCTCGCAATGGCGTTGGCAACATCCTTCAGCAAGGTAGTCTTACCGGTCTTGGGCTGCGATACCAACATACCGCGTTGTCCTTTTCCGATAGGAGCAAACAAGTCCATAATACGCATCGACAAGTTCGGATTGTTGTCGGCTATGCGGAAACGTTCATCAGGAAACAGTGGCGTGAGGTACTCGAACGGTACACGGTCGCGCACATATTCCGGATTTCGTCCGTTGATCATGTCCACTTTAATCAGTGGGAAATACTTTTCTCCTTCTTTGGGCGGACGAACAGAGCCCTTCACGGTGTCTCCGGTAAGCAGACCAAACAATTTGATTTGGCTCTGAGAAACGTAGACATCATCAGGGGAGTTGATGTAGTTGAAGTCTGACGAGCGCAGGAATCCATAACCATCAGGCATGATTTCCAACACTCCTTCCGCTACGATCAATCCGTCAAAGTTGTACCCATGCTCATCGGGCGCTCCGCGGCGATGACGATCCTGGTTGCCATCAACATTGCCGTTCTTATGGTTCTGGCGATCTCCACGATCTCTGCGATCCTGGCGATCACCACGGTCCTGACGATCACCTCGATCCTGGCGGTCGCCACGATCCTGGCGGTCGTTGCGAGGTCCGCGGTCATTGCGATCCTGTCGGTCATTGCGGTCTCCGCGGTCATTGCGCGGACGACGATCCTGTCGGTCGTTGTCACGTCTTTCATTCGTGCGGCCGGCAGTAGATTCTTCCTTATTCTCGGGCTTGTTGTCTGGCTTGTTTTCCGACTGCGCTGCGGCTTGAGCCGGACGACGGTCGTTGTCCTGTGGGGCGCGTTTTCTGGGGCGACGCTCTGTATTGCGTGCATCTCCGGCGGGCTTTTCTTGAGCTGCTTGAGCCGGTTGAGGTGCTTTTTCCGCAGGTTTTGGTTTGGCTTCGGTTGGCTTGGCAGAGCCGCCTTTCTGAACAGGGCGGATGGCTTGCTCGTCCAGGATTTTGTAGATCAGGTCTTGCTTCTTCAGTTTGTCAAACTTCTTGATATCAAGCTCCTTGGCTACTTCTCTGAGGTCGGCCACCTTCATGCCGTTCAGTTCGATAATGTCATACATACATAGAAAGTATTTATCCTAATTTCCTTGCTAAATGGAATTAAAGTCTATTCATCGGGGGTTAATTTCCGTCCTGAGCGGACCAGAAAATCAATGGTAGAAAGTATTTGGTCAGAATTGACCCTGCAATTATACGTTTTTTTCAATTAACGCCTGCAAATTGATCAGTCCTACTTTATCAACGGACAACGGTGAATGATGCACATTTAGTGCGGTGTGGATTCAAGTGAGAAGAATTGTCGCAGAATATGCTCACCATCCATCCTTTCGAACTCTACAGCGAAGTGCAGGTTGGGAACTCAGGGCCGTCTCACAAAAATGATCAATAACAGGTGTAAAATCCACCATCGGTCAACTCCTATCCGTCAAAAATCGGTTAAACTTGCAGAGGTAATGTTTCCATCAAACAACTACAGCACCATGAAATCCAACGAAGACGACCTGAAGAATACGCGAAGAGATTATAACCGACAAATCCTCCTTGAAGATCACGCCGCGGCGGATCCCTGGAAACAATTTGCCGCATGGCTTGAAGATGCCCGTAATGAGAATATTGTGGATTACAACGCGTTTAATCTGGCCACTATTGATGATCATGGATTTCCTCAGGTGCGCGTCGTGTTGTTGAGGGATACGGGCAGCAACAGCCTCACGTTTTTCACCAATTACAATTCCGATAAGGGCAAGCAACTCAACGCTACCAATAAGGTGTGCGCCAATTTTTACTGGTCGCAAATGGAGCGACAGGTACGCATTGTGGGAATCGTGGAAAAGGTAAAACCCGCTGATTCCGATGCCTACTTCGCTTCGCGCCCACGCGAGAGTCAATTGGCCGCTTGGGCTTCTGTGCAAAGCGCTGTGATACGAAACCGCGAAGAATTGGAGGCCAATCTGGCGAAATACGACAAAGAGTTTGAAGGTAAAGAAGTGCCTCGTCCGGAAAATTGGGGTGGTTACCGCATTATGCCGCGTTTGTTCGAATTTTGGCAGGGCCGACCCTACCGTCTGCATGACCGCATCGTATACCGTCTTGATGCCGATTTTGCATGGTTCATGGAACGCTTGTCGCCCTGATACATGCTGCCTTCCGATAGTTTTTACCTTTCCAAATACGGCGATGGAACACCTCGGCTGACGGCCGACATACGTTCCGAAGTTGGCCTTATTGTCACTATTCCTTGTCACAACGAACCGCACGTGGATAGGGTTCTGGCCGATCTGTATTCGTGCATTACACCTGCATGTGAGGTGGAGGTCATCGTCATGATCAACGCATCCGGGCATGCGCCAAATGGGGTATTGGAGTCGAATGCACACTCTCTCCAGCAGGTTCTGCGTGCACAGCAAAACGCACCCGATTGGCTACACATTTACCCTTTGGTTGACAATAACTTGCCTCCAAAACATGCCGGGGTAGGTTTGGCACGTAAATATGCCATGGACGAAGCTTCATGGAGGTTTGAATTCGCTCAGCGTAACGATGGGGTGATTGTTTGTCTGGACGCCGATTGCCGCATTCCGCCCAACTACCTTGTGGAGGTGTTCAACCACTTCCGGGAACACCCCAAAACGCCGGGTTGCTCCATCTGGTACGAACATCCGCTCGATGGTTTGGATTACGATCGTGCGGTGTACGAGGGCATCATTCAGTATGAAATGCACTTGCGTTACTACGTCCTTCAACAGCAACGGCTCCATTTGCCTTATGCTTATCAAACCGTGGGATCGTCCATGGCTGTGCGCTGGCAGGACTATCAACGTGAGGGCGGAATGAACCGGCGCAAAGCAGGGGAGGATTTCTATTTCCTGCACAAAATCATTGCACGGGGAAACTTTACCAATCTGCGTAGTACGTGCGTCATGCCGTCACCCCGCCAGTCCGATCGTGTACCTTTCGGCACAGGAAGGGCCATTATGGAATACCTCGAAACCGCCGGGTCCGGTATGCTTACGTACAACCCACGCTCATTTCAGGATTTAGCTCTTTGGCTCATCAACCCACGGGAGGTTGAAGGATCCACATTACCCGAGAGTGTCCGTACTTTTTTGGAATTAAGTGAGTGGCACAAGGCCAAATGTGAAATCGCTTCCAACACCTCATCGGCCGACCAGTTCAACAAGCGGTTTTATCGTTGGTTCAACGCCTTCAAACTGATGAAGTACCTGCACCACGCCCGTGACCACTATCATCCAGATGTGCCTGTAGTGGATGCCGCGAAAGCTTTTCTCTACGACCACAAGATGGATCCCGCAGCCGACAGCAAGGACCTGTTGGAACAACTCAGACAAGTGGAATCCGGCGTGTCGGGATTCTAAGTTAATGATGGGATCCGCGTCGGACCAATGATTCCTCGCCGCTTCATATTCTTCTTGTTTCACCACCCCTAAACTCATTATCTTGTGCCCAAATCGAGAATATGAAGATCATTTCCTGGAATGTCAATGGAGTGCGTGCAATCATGAAAAAAGGGTTTGCCGAACGAGTAGCAGAAATGAATCCGGATATCTTATGTCTGCAAGAAACCAAAGCTCAGGACGATCAGGTTGCTGAGGCGCTTTCGGAGTTGCAAGGCTGGCATTTGGTTTCCAATTCGGCGGTGAGAAAGGGGTACAGCGGCACCGCCATTTTATCCCGACAAAAGCCGCTGTCCACTTCGCGCGACATCGGTATCGACGAGCATGATCAGGAGGGTAGAGTAGTAGTGGCCGAATTTGACTCGTTCCAGGTGGTATGTGTATACGTTCCCAATTCCGGCAACGGTCTGGCCCGACTTGACTACCGCAGTGGCTGGGACAAGGATTTTCAGAACTACCTGGTTGAGCTTGATGCAAAGAAACCCATCATTGTCGTGGGCGATCTTAACGTCGCCCATCAACCCATCGATATTGCCCGACCAAAATCAAATTACAACAAAACGGCAGGCTACACACAAGTAGAAATCGACGGCATGACCAGTCTGCTCAATGCCGGCTTCACCGATTCATTCCGCCACCTCTATCCCGACACGGTCAAATATTCCTGGTGGAGCTTTCGTGGTGGCGCGCGCGAAAAGAACATTGGCTGGAGAATAGATTACAGTCTGGTGTCGTCCCAACTCCTGCCATCGCTAAAAGATGCCTTCATTCTCAACGAAATGGAAGGATCTGATCATTGTCCGGTAGGAGTGGTGATTGAGCGCTGATTGGAGGTAGTCTCTTCGCGTGATTCATGCCTTTACCGAACAAGGCGCCAGCGACAATCTCCGGATCATTCCGCAAAATATTTGTCATATTTGACGCCTGAAAGCCACGATGTGGCTTTTAACCTTGCGGGGGAACGCATCAATTCCCTTTGAAAAACGATGGGCAGACTATACAATTTAGACTATTTGCGGGGGCTGGCAGCATTTGGGATAATGATCTATCATTACCTCACCTGGACACTGGGCAAGTTTTCGGCCGATGATTTTCTGGGGAGGCTCGGTGTTTACGGTGTTTCGGTCTTTTATGTGTTGAGTGGACTCACGCTGTACTACGTCTATTTCCACAAAATGCAGCCAACGCGACAAGAGTTGGTATCCTTTTTCAAGAA
>JAGQVX010000149.1 GCA_020437755.1 Flavobacteriales bacterium | reverse complement strand
TGGAATTTCCAGTGCTCCGTCGGTGGTGAGAATGTATCCCACTCTACTCCAGGCGTAAGGCCCGTACCAGTATTCAAGTGCATCGATTGCGAATCCCAATTCGGAGAATACGTTTTGCATCGCATTCATTTGTGGTGGCCGGGCTACAAGTGAAACCGGAATGTCACCATTGAGTCCGTTATGGATGTATTCGTACGATTCATAGTTCGAAACCGCAATACCGGACAAGTATGACGGGATAGGATAATCGAAGGCGAAATGACGAATTACCGTGTCTCCATCAAGTTGAATTTCTTCCATGAGGTCTCCCTGACAGAAAGCCAGGTTGCCATCGGCACTTTTAACGTGGTAATCGTAGCGGGCACGCTCAATGAAGGTGTCAAAACAAGGGTACCACACCTTACCGTGATTGGGAGGAACAGTGGTGAGGCCGATTCCCAGGTTGTAGATGTATCCCAAATCAAAGTAGAATCCGCCCCAATAGGGATCGGCATGGGGTTCGCCGTGGTAAAAAACAGTGAGGTTCAGGGTGTCAAACGCGACAGGACTTTCATCAAAATACACCTGCAGGAATTCATTGTCGTAGTTGTACGTCATGTTTCCGTTGCCGTCCAATACCGAATCCACCGTGAGCTCGAATAAGTCGAAAATAATCGAGCTCAGATTTGGCTCTTTGGGCATATACGAAATCGTGGTTGCCGCCGTGATCACCTGGTTGAAGTCGTCGGTTACATCGATGTGAATGTCGTAATGAAGAATATCGAACGTGTCGCTGCGGAAAATACTGGCATCCATAGCGGCCTTCTCAGCATCTGTGAGGGCTTTGGGCTTTGGGTGTTTGTTCATAAAATGGTGACATCCAAAGTATTCGGGCTGAGCCCAGGCAACGGATGTTGCCGTGCAGAGGAGAAGGATAACGATGAGATTCTTCATGGTTCGCAAGGATTGAGAACAACAAATATGTGGAAATTTTTAAGGGGATATACATCCAAATGTGGAGCATAATGGGAAAGAAGAGCTGATTTGCATGGAGATTTGAGGTTTAGGGATTCAATTTACACCCTGATTTGATGAAAAAGTACTCCTGACCAGGAGTGTTTCACGTTTATCAAATAATAGATTTGCAACTGTTGTATTCGACAAACCTGTATTATGAAACATTTACTCGCACTATTCGCTGCAGCATGTACGCTTGTAGCTTCAGCTCAACAGGACCCTAAAGTATTTGTGGTTCCTTGTTCGGAGTTCTTCGTGATTGACCATTTGATGGATATCCAAATCCCTACCACCATCATCGATGAACCGGTCATGCACGAGATCAACCCCATACGAAACCGTAAAGCAGAGGGCTTTTTACAGAAAGATTTCGCGCCTGATCACGATCTGCAAGCCGAGATGGGGCAGCGAGCCACTTCTACGATTGTGCAGAATTTTGATGGAATGCAGAACAACGAAGCAGGCGGGTGGATGCCGCCCGATCCGAGTGGTGCAGTAGGTCCCAACCATTACATCCAAATGGTAAATACGGCCATGGAAATCTTTGATCTGGAAGGAAATTCATTGTGGGGTCCAACATTTTTGGGGGACATATTTCCCAACGCAGACGATGCCGGCGACCCTGTAGTGTTGTATGATGAAGGAGCCGACCGGTGGTTTATTTCTCAATTTCAATTTGACAATACGATCCGCGTGGGGATCTCGCAAACACCCGATCCAACAGGTGCGTGGTACTGGTATTCGTTTCAGTTTCCCAATTTCCCCGACTATCCGAAATTCAGTGTTTGGAGCGATGGGTATTATGCCAGCTCGAATATGGGAGGAACCAATACCGCGGTTTTTGAACGTGCCAAGATGCTGGCCGGAGATGAAACGGCTCAGGCAGTTTTGGTTCAAACGCCCCAACAAGGCTCATCCGGTTTTCGCATGGCATTGCCGGTAGATTTGGAAGGCGCTGCCGATCCTGGTCGGCCGGCCATGGTGATCAATTGCAACGACGATGGCTGGGGATCACAGGATGGAGATCACCTCCGGATTTGGGAGTGGACCCTTGACTGGGATAACCCCAACAACACATCACTCGACGTGATGACAACCCTGGATGTCACGCCTTTTGACGGCGTTTTTCCGGGATTTGGATGGAACAACATTGATCAGCCCGGGGCACCCAATTCACTTGACGCCATTGGCGATGGACTGATGTTCCCGGCGAAGTACCGCGATTTTGGAAGTCACGCCAGTATGGTTGTGTGCCACAGTGTTCAGGTCGATGACAATGGCAGGGCGGGGATTCGCTGGTACGAATTGCGTGATGAAGGTGCCGGTTGGTACATTTTTCAGTCGGGCACGTATGCACCGGGCAATGATGATTTGAGCCGATGGATGGGATCTATAGGTATTGATGTTGCCGGAAACATCTCGATCGCTTATTCAGCATCGAGCACGTCGGTATATCCCTCTATTCGATTTACAGGACGGTATGCTTCGGATGATCCGGGAATGATGACGCTTGCCGAATGTGAACTTGTAGCCGGACAAGGCACTCAATCGGGAAACCGTTGGGGCGACTATGCGCAAATGACGGTTGATCCGGTGGATGGATTTACATTTTGGTTTACCGGTGAATATACGCGAAACAGTAATGGTGCCTGGGGTACGCGCATTGGCGCCTGGCGCTTGCAGGAGCCTGCCGCCATTGACCTCGGAGTTTTGGCCATCAACACTCCTGAAAGTGGTAGTTTGACCGGTACAGAAACCGTTTCAGTGACGCTTCGCAACTATGGATTGGAAGACCAGTCTAATTTCGACGTGAGTTTTCAGGTGGATGGTGGAGCTGTGATCACCGAAACGTACAACGGGACAATTGCCGCGGGAGACCAAGCCGATTACACCTTTGTAGGTACGGCTGATTTGTTGGCCTACGGCACGCACACGGTTGCTGCTTTTACGAGTCACCCGGAAGACGGATGGACGCCCAACGATATGCTCACGAAAACCGTTGTTCACTATTTCCCCAATGATGTGGGCGTAACCGGATTGATCACTCCTGTGACGCAACAGTTGAATACGGCTGCTGAAGTGGTTACTGTAGAAATCAAGAATTATGGTTCTACCGATGCGTCCAATTTTGATGTAACGTATGTGATGAATGGAGGCACGCCGGTAACGGAAACTTATACAGGTACGTTGGCTGCGCAGGCTTCAGCAGAGTTTTCGTTCGCAACGACTGCGGACCTGGAAGCCATAGGATTCTATGATTTCGAATTGTACACGGCATTAGTCAACGATGGTGATCCCACAAATGATGCTCATATGGCCACTGTAGAAACCTTGGAACCGGCATATTGCACGGGCACATCAGACTGTTCTTCTTACAACGATGCTATTTTACTGGTTCAGTTGAATGAGATAGACAATGCCTCGGAATGTGGATCGAATGGATATACCGATTTCACTTCTATCAGCACGACCATAGAGCAGGGAGGTATTTATGACTTCACGGGAATGATGGGGTATGATGACTACTATTGGCACATGTGGATAGACCTCAATCAGGATTATCAGTTCACAGAAGACGAGAAATTCCTGAACGCGATGCCCACACCCATAGCCAATCAAACTGCTACCGAGACCATTAGCTTTCCGGCAGATTTGCCGCTGGGCACCTATCGTATGCGTGTGCGGGCACAATGGATTGAAAGTGGTGCGCTGGATCCATGCGCCAATATGGAATGGGGTGAGACGGAAGACTATACCGTTGAGGTCATCGAAGGAACACCCGACAATATTGCAGGTCTGCCCAATGCTGACTTTTCGGTTACTCAATCATCTGATTTCTCTTCGCTAACGGCGCATTTTTCGGGTACACCCGGAAACTACCGACTGGTGATTATTGATGCGCTGGGTAGAAAGGTAAAGGAGCAGCGATTTACAGCCGGTGATACGCATGTGGAGACCATTAACACCGCTTATTTAACCGCGGGTACCTACGTGGTTATGGTGCAGGGAGATCACATCCGAAAGACGCAGTCATTCGTAATTGCCAGATAAGGTAGTTTGCTAACTGGATTGGCAACACGTGGTTCACAAGGTCGCGGTGCCGGTTGAAGTTCGCGGCGCTGTTGATCGGTAATGGAAATGCGGAGAAGGTGGGGCAGTATTCCATTTGCCGAATGGCATGCATTAATGTGGCGTATTGTACTCCATAGCATAAAGAACTGCCAGGATTATAATACTGATGATCAGCACATAAAGCGTAAACGTAAGGATGACGTGTCCCAAAGCGGCCAGGGCCTTGAGGAATCCTTTCTTGCGGTGAAATGACATTACGGCGTAGGGAAAAAAGAAGATCACCAGAGACGCACGAACGATATCGGGGGAAATATTGGCTGCGGAAAGCGCTATGAAGGGCGAGTATGCGATGATATACGCACCAATGGTATAAAAGTACAGTACCGATCGCTCGGCAATATTGTAAGGTGTTTTGCGATAGAACAACCTATCGAGACCGGAGGCCACAAACACCCAAATAAACATGAGGATATTGATGTTTTTGCGGATGATATCCGACATGCGAATGGTGATGTCCTGACCGTGTTCATCGTACAATTCACCTTGCCCCATGCTTTGGTAGCTGAATTTGACGGGGTTAAAATCAAAGATCCACACGAAGAGGTAGTAAAACGCGGTAGCCACGATAAAAAAGCGGATGGGATGGAAATAGGTGCGTCGCTGGCCATCGATAAACGAGCGGCTGAGCTTTCCCGGATTGGTATAGGCGAGACGCAGCGTGACCCAAAACGGCGAATCAACATTGAATAGAAAGTTCCCAATGTCTCGAAAAACCTGGCGCATCGTGATTCGAGGCGGGTGGGATTGTTGTCCACAAGCCTGACAATACTTTTGCGTTGTGGGTTCACCACAATTGGGGCAAGTTGAAGGCATAAAGCCAAATTACTGATTTGGGTTGAACAAATGGTCGGTTGGCAAAAGAAGGAGATGTAGAAACAGAAAGACTTCCATAGCAATACAGCCGAAGCCAACACCCTCACCGATCATGAAACCCCTTTCCGGCCAGGATATGATCGATGTATTTTTCGATACGGGACGTGCGTGTGGCCGACTGCTTGGCTCCGCTGAAATGGAGTACATATCCCCGTTGACGACCCGGAGTAAGGGACTCGAAGGCGCTTTGCAATGCTGGATTTTCAGCGAATATGGCGACCAACTCATCCGGGTATTCGAGTTCGTTCTTTGCTTTGAAATCTACTTTCAGTCCGGCATCTTCCACCTCGATGGCTTCAAAAATATAGGCTCGCAGAAGGGGTTCAAGTTCCTGAATCCGGGAAACGCTGTTAAAACGTATCAGTCGGGCAGATTGTGTGTTTTCTCCCGGTTTATCGAGGATCTTCCCGGGATCTTTGAGAAGTGATCCCTTAAAAAAACTGAGGGAGCAATAATCTTTGAATGCAGCCACTACCGCTACGTTGGCTCCTTTATGGGTGTAGCATGGGACGCCCCACTTTCGTTCCTCTTCGAGTCCGCAGCTCAATACGATTGAGCGCAAGGCATTCAGTTCAGGAATCCATTGAAACACCTTGCATTCGGGGGTATTGGCCAGTTCACAGCGCCCGCAGCCTTCAGCGAGGTAAGCGTCTACAAGAGGATTTTTGGTTCCGGACATCACTTTCCAAAACTAGGTCTTTTTCAGGAGGTTTGATGAGGCATGCGCCAAATGTACATCCGACTATTATCCTGTTTAGCAGTCGGTACCAAACAGCGACAGAAAAGCCAAAAGATCATTGGTGTTCACCGCATTATCTCCCGTAAGATCAGCATCGCATCCTGAGGCACAGCCGAATTGACTGAGGAAATACAGCAGGTCTATCGTGTCTACTGTACCATCACTATTGAAGTCACCGGAACAGGCCAAAATGGTTTCGACCACTCGAACCATCCAGGTCCCCTGTTGTGGACCAATTCCATCTACGCGAATGCCATACATGGCACCTGGATTTAAACCACTTAGATCCAACTGTTCATCGCCACCGGCGCCTTCAAGATCACCACATATTATCTCGTTTTGTTCTGCACAACTTCCTTCAACAACCACAAGTTGCGGGTCGAAGTCGCCGTCAATGCCGTTGACCGAGGAAAGTTGGATGCTGACCGCTCCACTGAGTGGTGCTGAAAAAGCATACCAAACGGTGCGACCAGCCGAGGGGCGACAAAGCGTTCCGCCATCTGAACCATTATTTGCGCAGCGGTTGGTACCAAATTGCCAATTTCCATTCGTTTCAAGGATGATGGCATTTGTGCAAAGGTCATGTGGAACGTCACATTGCTGTTGCTCGTAGCAGCCCATATCAATTGTTCCATCGGCAATTCGTGTACTACCCTGAAGATCAATGTTTTGAAAATGATATACATTGTTTCCTGAGTTGTATGCAGGACTATTGGCATTGAAGCTGAAATTCTGGTTTTCAGGATCAATGAAATGCGGATCGAGATCTAGATTTGCAGTTCCAGAAGTTCCACCCTCCACAATACAATTGCTGACAGACCAACCGGTGCCATCGATGAGCACTTGATCTTCGGCTAGATTCCCCCAGACGATGCAATTTACCATTTCACCGGACCCCGCAAAGAACAGCGTGGTTGTGGACAATGGTGAGTCCCCGGGCATGTTTTGTGTGAATGTGCTGTTGACCACATTTGCAGAGGCCAACTCTCCCAAGTGCAGCGCTGTGCTACCTTGTGACGTATTGCCTGCAAAGAGGCAGTTTTCCATGGTAATATGCCCGTTGGAAAAGACTACTGTTCCGAGTAATCCTGTGGAAGTGTTTTCGAGGAATTCACAGTTAAATATGGTATGGTTATTATCTGAAGATATAGTTATAGCTGCACCCGTTGCCGCGGTATTGCTCTCAAAGACACATTTATTTACAATAACTTGCCCTTCGTTGCATACCACGGCTCCGCCAGCTTCCGAAGTGGTTGTGCTATTTTTTATGAGGCAGTCTTCCATAAACAAATCGCCATAGGAAAAAACCACTGAACCCATCCCGGCTGAGCTGTTAACGTCGAAGTTTGTTGAGATCAACGAGCAACTCCCTCCTTCCAGCACGCCAACTACACCACCAACACCTGAAGTTGAGTTGTATTTTACCTCGCACTGCTCCAGTGTAAGGGAAGACAAGCCATCCACATAGAAACATCCAAAATCACCTTCGGCATGGTGGTTGGAAATTTCACATTGAGAAAAAGTGACCGAAGAATTCTCTACAAACGCAACGGCACCTTGCTCGCTATCTCCCAAGCCATCGGCCCATGTATAACTAATGGTAAATCCATCGACCACAACATCACCACAGTCAATTACTTCGAATAGACGATAGGACCTATTAAAGTAGGTTGCGCCCAAAACAGCACCACTAATAATTGTTTCGTTGCTTTGAGGATCACGTTGAACGCGTTCGAATTCTGCACCAGTAAAACCGCCATAGATTGCTGCATTGTAGGGGAGTTCAAAACGCTCCCAGCGATCGCCTGTGCTAGAAGGCATGTAGGTTCCTTCAGCAACCCAGATTTCTTCATTTCCATTGAAGTTTTCCACAGCATCTGTAAGTTCAGAATAAGCATCAATCCAGCTTGATCCATTATTTGCCCCTGTGGCATCTGCGTCAACGAAAATGACTCCTGATGGGCGAAATTCGTAGCATCCGGCATCACTAAACTCATTCCAAATACGCGGATTGCCGTTGAGATCTGTAAGCGACGTATTATCTATTGAATAAGAGCCATTATCGATTGCCGGTGAATTCGCATCGAGCGTAAAATCGTTATCCGAAGGATTGTTGAACAAGGGGTCGGCAAGTTCATATGCTATTTCGTTGGAAGCATCAATATCAAATACATTTCTGGTGCCGACGCAATGCTCACCCACAGCAGATGAGGCCCCGGGATTTTCAGCAACAATGCACTTATCGACGACAATAGCTTTGCTGGATTCTGGTCCACCAACCAAGTTGCCGAAGCCATTAAAGAAGTCATTTTGAGCAAACGTGCAGTTTACTACTTGAAGAAACCCGCCCACATTGGCGTATACCAGGGAGGAATTTCCAATGGAGTTGTCGCGGAACAAACAATCGCGCAAGCGGATGGTGGCATTTATATTGGAGGAAATTGCCGCTTGTTGGTTGGCTTCATTATTTCTAAAAATAGAATGACGAATGGAGCATTCGGCATAATCGGCATATCGAACAGCACCATAGTACTGTCCACCTATATTCACATCGTGATA
>JAGQVX010000148.1 GCA_020437755.1 Flavobacteriales bacterium | reverse complement strand
ACACGTATCGTATTCTGTGCGACTGTCGGTTGCGGAGCATCAATAACAACAGGTTGTATATGCTTTGCATTCCAGTTTTGAGCGTGATCCGCGGACAATACAAGACGCTGGACACCCTGGAGTGCCTCATGTGCCGGTTCGATCAATTCAGAGCTGTCTGCCAGTGACACTTCAATGGACCAGTTATTGGTCGGTTTCGAGCTTTGATACAGTGAATCCAGACCCATTTCGGTTTGAAGCGAATTGCGGTCTTCAGGATGCAGAAAAGGCTTACCCGTTCCGTTGAGCGTTGACCATTCCAGATCGGTCAATTCCTTGTCTTTCAATTCCTTTTTAACAGCATTCAACCATGTCTCTTTCGAAGGAGTTGGGAAGTCTGTCAAATTGCGGTTAAGTCTCATAGACTGAGGTTTTGGGAGGCAAATTTAATCTTTAATTCACAAGGATAAGAACCCTGTGGTATTCAGTGGTTTAGGGGTAATTCTGATATAACTCAGGTTTTGACGTGATGGGTATCAAACGACAACCTCTTTTCAATTGGTTCATTTGTTCCGTAATATTCGATTATGAGTGCAATTTATTTATTGATCGTTGTGAGTTTTCTAGTAGCCCTGGCCTTTTTAGCGGCCTTTTTATGGGCTGTAAAGTCGGGTCAGTATGACGACGACTACACTCCGTCGATACGCATGTTATTCGAGAATAAACCAGAACCAAAACATAAAAAACCGGATTGATGAGTTTGGAACAATTTAAGTACGACAACAAGATCGTACGGCTTTTCATCATTGCTACCGTCCTATGGGGGGTAGTCGGCATGCTGGTCGGACTTATCGTTGCGAGCCAGCTTGCGTTTTCATCATTCTTTAACGAGTACCTGGCCGTTCCGTGGCTCACGTTCAGCCGAATCCGACCGCTTCACACGAACGCGGTGATTTTTGCATTTGTGGGTAACGGTATTTTCGCCGGGGTGTACTATTCGCTGCAGCGATTGCTCAAGACCCGCATGTTCAGTGATAAACTGAGCAAGATTAATTTCTGGGGTTGGCAGTTGATCATTGTTTCGGCAGCGCTTACGCTTCCTTTGGGATACACAACCGGTAAAGAATATGCAGAATTGGAGTGGCCCATTGACATCGCTATTGCCCTCATGTGGGTAGTATTTGGATGGAACATGTTTGGCACCATTCTCAAGCGCCGTGAGCGTCACATGTATGTAGCCATCTGGTTCTACATTGCGACTTTCGTAACGGTGGCTGTACTGCACATTGTAAACTCGTTTGAGATGCCATTGAACTTCCTGAAGAGTTACTCGGTATTTGCCGGGGTACAGGATGCATTGGTACAGTGGTGGTATGGTCACAATGCGGTGGCATTCTTCCTTACTACACCCTATCTCGGATTGATGTACTACTTCATTCCAAAAGCAGCCAATCGTCCGGTGTATTCGTACCGACTGTCGATCATTCACTTTTGGGCATTGATCTTCCTGTATATCTGGGCGGGTCCTCACCACTTGTTGTATACCGCTCTTCCCGACTGGGCTCAGTCATTGGGTACTGTATTTTCAGTGATGTTGATTGCCCCATCATGGGGAGGTATGCTCAACGGACTTCTCACCTTGCGAGGTGCCTGGGATCGTGTGCGTGATGATGCCGTTTTGAAGTTCATGGTAGTAGCCGTTACCGCGTATGGTATGTCTACCTTCGAAGGGCCAATGATGTCGATAAAGAGCGTGAATGCGATCAGTCACTACACTGACTGGACTATTGGTCACGTTCATATTGGTGGATTGGGATGGAATGGATTCCTCACTTTCGGTATGTTGTACTTCCTCGTACCGCGTTTGTGGGGCACCCAGTTGTTCTCACGCCGACTTGCGAATACACACTTCTGGATTGGAACCTTGGGTATTATCATGTATGCCATTCCGTTGTACTGGGCTGGATGGACACAATCATTCGCCTGGAAGGAATTCACTCCGGCCGGAACGTTGGCCAACCCTAACTTCCTTGAAACAGTGATCAACATTGTACCGATGTACATTTTGCGTGCACTGGGAGGCTTGCTCTACTTCGTAGGAGTACTCATTATGGTGTACAACCTGATGGCTACTGCGAAACAAGGTAAGTTTATCAACGACGAAGCTGCCGAGGCACCTGCTCTTGAAAAGAACTACAGTCACAGTGGAAAAGAAGACTGGCACCGTGCGATTGAACGTCGTCCTGTTCAGTTTATGATTCTGACGTTGGTGATGATTCTGATTGGTGGAGCTATGGAGATTATTCCTACCATGGTCGTTGAATCAAACATCAAGACCATAGCCAGTGTAAAACCATACACCCCACTCGAGCTTGAAGGTCGCGATATTTACGTAAGAGAAGGTTGCTACAACTGCCACTCTCAAATGATTCGTCCGTTCCGTGATGAAGTTGCCCGATACGGAGAGTATTCAAAGGCCGGTGAGTTTGTATATGACCACCCATTCCAATGGGGATCTAAGCGTACCGGTCCTGACTTGGCTCGTGAAGGTGTTTTGAACCCAAGCGCCAGCTGGCACTTTGTCCACATGTACAATCCAAAAGATGTGGAAGAACGTTCAATTATGCCTCCGTACCCCTGGTTGTTTGAGGAAGGCTCATTCAATCCCGACGAGATTGCCGACAAGATTGTGTTGATGCGCAAGATTGGAGTTGACTATCCGGAAGGGTTCGAAAACGAAGCTGAAGCCAAGCTTTGGGAACAAGCAGATGCGATCGTAGCGCAAATCATGAACGACAAGCCTGAGTTGAACCCACAGCGCGACACCGAGATCATTGCACTGATTGCATATCTCCAGCGATTGGGAACTGATATTCAAGCTGAACAAACCGCAACCAAATAAACCTACAGCTATGTTAAAGTTTATCAAAGACAATATGGCAACGATCGACGGAATTGAAATCTTTCCGATCATCTCGTTCCTCATATTCTTCACCTTCTTCATTGCTGTGGCTTTGTACGTGGTGAAAATGAAAAAATCACGGATTGACGAACTGAGCAACATCCCACTTGAGGATGGTGCCAAACAATAATCGTTGAAGACATGAAAAAGATTGCTCAGAATATTCGTAAAGCTGCACTGATTGTGATCAGTGCACTGGCTCCGGCGGCTATGATGGCTCAAATGGAAGAGGCCCAACCTGCAGGCGGAGAGCACTTTGGAATTCCCGATGGGGTGCTGATTGTAGTATTGGTCTCAATGGCCGTTTTACTCTCCATCATTATTCTCATCATCAACAGTTCTATTCGAAACATCGCTGAGACCAAAGGTTTCTGGAAAGGTAAGAACATGGACAAAATGATGACCCTTGTTGGATTGTTCACTCTGACCAGTGTGGCAGCCCATGCAGCCACTGAGGAAAACACCTCAGTATTTGTACTGGATGATGCCTCATTCTGGGGCTTGGTAGTGGTGAACTTCGTATTGATACTGATCGCCATGTATCAGGTGTACATCCTTCGCAAGCTTACTGATCACGTACGTGGCTATCACGACATTGAACCTGCTTATATTGAGAAAGGTCCTTCAATGCTCGGTCAGCTGTGGGCTAAGATGCAAGCTTCAGTTCCCGTGGAGAAGGAAGCTGATGTAATGCTCGATCACGAGTATGACGGAATCCATGAGTTGGATAATGTACTCCCTCCCTGGTGGAAATATGGGTTCTACCTTACCATTATCGTGGGTGTAATCTATATGTTCCACTATCACGTGCTGGAAACCGGTCCGTTGATGATCGAAGAGTTGGAAATGGCCAACGAAGAAGCCGCCATTGCTATAGCTGAGTACGAATCTCGTCAGGCCAATAAAGTTGATGAAAACACCTTGGTTTTCGAAGACAATGCTACTTTCATTGCGAGTGGTAAGGAAATCTTCCAGGCCAACTGCATCAGCTGTCACGCGGTTGACGGTGGTGGTATTAACGGTCCGAACTTCACTGACCAGTACTGGATTTACGGAGGTGACATCAAGAACATTTACCACACCATTAAGTACGGAGCCACACGAGGTATGCAACCTTGGCAGACCAAGCTATCTGCTGGACAGATGCGTGATGTAGCGTTCTACGTGTATACATTGGAAGGCACAACACCGGCCAATCCAAAGGCTCCTGAAGGTGAGTTGTATGAGCGCAGTGCAGGTGGTGATGAATCAACTCCGGAAGAAGGCGAGGCAACTGAAGAAGCTCCCGTAGAGGAAGCTGCTGCAGAAACAGCAGAAGACGCCATGGCTGCGGCCGACGGAGAATAAGACTGAAATCTGATAAAGATCAATAAAAGTGACCACACTCCTGTGAGTGTGGTCACACCTTTTTGTAGGGGTCACATCTACCTTTGATTCCATAAATTAGAACCATGCAGCACGAGGATCAAGAAGAGTTCAGGGACCGCATTGCAACCGTTGATGAAGCGGGTAAACGGAAATGGATTTATCCTAAGAAACCAGCCGGAAAATTCACCAACAGACGTAATTGGGTGAGTTATATTCTGCTGGCATTTTTGTTTGTTGGCCCCTATCTGCGCATCGGAGGTGAGCCCGTGCTCTTAATCGGTGTTCTGGAACGTCGGTTTGTGATTTTAGGTCAGTCTTTTTCACAGTACGACTTCTACATTTTTGTAATCATGATGATCATTGGGGTGTTGTTTATCACCCTGTTCACGGTCGTTTATGGTCGCTTATTTTGCGGATGGGTTTGTCCGCAAACGATCTTCATGGAAAACGTATTCCGCAAGATAGAATACTGGATAGAAGGTGATTACAAGCATCAGCTTAAACTGGATCGTCAGGAATGGAATGGCGAGAAACTTCGCAAGAAGGCATTGAAGCACATTATCTACCTGGTTATTTCTTTTGCGATTGCCAATACCTTTCTGGCATACTTGATTGGCAGCGAAGCCCTGATTGAAATTATTACTGATCCCCCATCGGAGCATGTCAGCGGACTGATTGGAATTGTTGTGTTCACCATTGCCTTCTACTTTGTGTTTTCTAAGTTGCGAGAGCAGGTTTGCACCACGATTTGTCCGTACGGCCGACTGCAAAGTGTATTGCTCGATAAGAATTCGATCGTAGTTGCTTACGACCATGTGCGCGGAGAATCTCGCGCCAGGTTTAGAAAAAACGAAGACCGTAAGTCAGAAGGAAAAGGTGACTGCATTGATTGTCATCAATGTGTGGATGTTTGTCCCACAGGAATCGATATCCGCAACGGTACTCAGTTGGAATGTGTAAACTGCACGGCATGTATTGACGTGTGCAATTCCATGATGGATGGTGTTGGAATGGATCGTGGCTTGATTCGTTATGCTTCAGAGCATGAAATCAACACCGGCGAGAAGTTCAGGTTCACTACCCGTATTAAAGCCTATACGGGGGTATTGATCATTTTGATTGGCGTACTGGGCGTGTTGATCAGTGCGCGTACCGAGACTGATACCGCGCTAATCCGCACCCGAGGGGTGTTGTACCAAAAAATGGATGATGGCTCGTACCGAAACCTGTATGAGTACACCATTCATAACAAAACCAACGACACACTCGATCTGGAGTTCAGGGCAATTAGTCCATACGTAGGGCGCATTGAGATGATTGGAGCCATGCTTCCCGCACCTCCTGCAGGAGAATCTGCCGGTAGCTTATTTATCTACATTCAGGAAGACAGCATTCCTTCGGGTCGACCCAAAATTGAGATTGGGGTGTATGAAAAATCCACCGGAAGACTTGTGGAAGATGTCAAAGCTTCATTTCTTTCGCCAAAACGATAAATCATGAACGACCACACAAAAAAGTTCAAATTTCATTGGGGGCATGGCATAGCCATATTCATCACCCTGTTTGTGGGAACCTTTGTTTACCTGGTGTTACTTTCTACCACTAAAGAGTTTGATTTACAGACAGAGAACTATTATCAGGAGGAGTTGGCTTTTGAAGATGTGATTCAAAAGAAACAGAACACCGCCAATGACCATATCACTTCGAGTATCGCGCATGCCGATAGTGAAGGAGTTGTATTGGAGATTTTAGGATTATCGGGACAAGGAACCGGCACAGTGACCTTCTATCGTCCATCGAGCAAGCATCTCGACTTTGAATTGCCTTTGGAACTGAATACTGGCAAGCAGTTGATTAAACACCACAAACTGAAAGAAGGATTATACAAGGTGAAGATTGACTTTGAATCTAAGGGCACGTCATATTACATCGAAAAAGACTTCATGTACTGATGTTTATTGGAGCAGCCATATTGCTTGGATTGATGGGTAGTTTGCACTGCATGGGCATGTGTGGACCATTGGCTCTTGCCTTGCCCGTTCATCATTTGCCGAATGGCAAGCGAATTACCGCCGTAGCCCTGTATAATTTCGGAAGAGCATTCACTTATGCGTTGATCGGTTTGGTATTCGGACTGGCCGGATGGGGAATCGTCATGAGCGGATTTCAGCAGTATTTGAGTATTATTCTGGGCGTGTTGTTCATATTGGCTGCCATCTTTCCCGTCCTTACCCGGTCGTTTCACTTCCCTCTTGTTGATCGCTTTGTAGCCAAGGTGAAGCAAGGCATGGGTAAGTACCTCAAAGCACGAAAAGTGCCCGCATTCTTTGTTCTGGGAATTCTCAATGGTTTTCTGCCCTGTGGATTGGTTTATATTGCTCTGGCGGGGGCTGTTGCCACAGGATCCCCCTGGGAAGGAGCCTTATTTATGGGGATATTTGGATTGGGGACAATGCCGGTAATGTTTGCCGTCCCCCTTCTGGGAAACCTACTAAAACCAAAGGCCATCAATCGCTTGCGCAAGCTTATTCCGGTAACGCTGGCCTTGTTTGGGATTCTGTTGTTGCTTCGTGGACTGGATTTGGGAATTCCCTACATCAGTCCGGAAATGACTGAATCAGGATCCATGAAGTGCTGTCATTAACCGAGGAAATAAAAAGCCAAGGCACCCAGTAACACCGCGGCGGCAACCAGCCACAGCCAGCCGCTACCCGATTTGGCGGATGCCGTATTTTCGCTACTCCTCACCGGCACATCCTTCCATTGTTCAACCACGTAGCGTTTGAAGGGCACTTCGAAAAACAGGATTTCCCCTTCCTCGCTGTCCAACCGAACCCCAAGATGCCGCTTGAGCACGCCAAAGGTAAACTCTTCCATGAGCTGATCTTCCTCAAAAACATCGGCATCTTCTTTGAGAGCCTCCGGCCAAACGGTCTTTCCGTCGCGCTCCACGGCACGGTCGTATATGGCCAGTTCTTCCGTTATCAAATCGCCCCATTCACGGAGCGGGCTTTCTGCGTCAACACACTTAAATCGGATTTTTTCGGGTGATTTGAACAGACTGTAACCGTGGAAATTCACGGCCGACAAACAAGCGACGCTGAGGATTTCAGATTGAGAGAATAATTCGCCCAGACCTTGTTCGTAGGGCGCAGGATTTACGTCCAGGGCACTATCAACCAACTGAAGATCATCGCAAATAATAAGGCAATTGTTGTAACGGCCAATGCTCACTGAACGGTCGTTGGGATAGACACACTCCTCCAACGCACACTCTCCATCCGCACGATATTTCAGCGCCCCTAAGGCTTTGAGTACCACATCATCAGTTACCGTTTGCCCGCAATTATTTACGGTTATCAAAGACGCCTTCCATCCCATTGACCACGAAATTTGGTCTAAATTTAGGCAAAGCCACCGATTTGGAATTGATCATGCAGCAGATTGTCTGAACAAAGCCCCCCACACCCAAGCTTTGGATGACCAACAGCTATTTTGGTTTTTATTCTACTGCGGTCAATTCTAATACACATGCAAAGAATTGAGGTGAATTTTAGGGGGCATTCGCCCAAATGACTGAAATTTACGGCGATGTCGGCAGCACATGACATATTGAAACAATATTGGGGGTATTCGGCTTTTCGTCCGAATCAGGAGGCCATTATCCAATCGATTGTGGACGGAAAAGACACCCTTGCCCTATTGCCCACCGGAGGGGGAAAGTCCGTGTGTTTCCAGGTGCCCGGATTGATGCTTCCCGGCATGTGTGTGGTCATATCCCCTTTGATCGCACTGATGAAGGATCAGGTGGAGAACTTGAAGAGTCGTGGGATTAAGGCGGAGATGCTCGCGTCTACGTTAAAGTCGGCCGACATCGACCGCATACTGGAGAACGCTTGCAACGGGCATATCAAGTTTCTCTATTTATCTCCAGAGCGACTTCAAACCGAATTGTTTCTTGCCCGGCTTCCCCGCATGAAGATTTCACTAATCGCCGTGGATGAAGCCCACTGCATTTCCCAATGGGGATATGATTTCCGTCCGGCGTATCTCAATATCAGCAAGCTGAGACCCCATTTGACGAATGTCCCTGTACTGGCATTGACAGCAACCGCCACACCCGAAGTAGTGAAAGACATACAGGAAAAGCTGGAATTCTCGG
>JAGQVX010000147.1 GCA_020437755.1 Flavobacteriales bacterium | reverse complement strand
CTGAAATTTCTCAGCATCAAGTGGAGGTCATTCAATCACCACAATGCTGGGAAACCTACATTCACTGTGATGAGGTAGCTTTCACGCAAATTGCTATCAATCTGCTTTTGAATGCCTTACAAGCTACAGAGCCCAATGGGCACATTTCCATTCAATGCATCAAATCAGGAAATGACACCAGAACGGAGGTTCATTTTTCAGACACCGGCAGCGGAATCGCAGTTAGCGAGCTGGAGCGCATTTTCGATCCGTTTCATACCACCAAAGACACGGGAAGCGGCACAGGACTTGGGTTGTCCATATGCTACAACCTGATGACCTCCATGAATGGAAAAATTCGGGTACATTCGGAGCTGGGAAAAGGCAGCGATTTTATTCTTGAATTCCCTCAAATTCAAAATTGAGCACGAAAACCCGCATATTATACTTAGAGGATGAACCCACCAACAGGATGTTGTTCAACTATATCTTCGGCAATGAATTCGAGGTTTACCTCGCAAAAAATGCTGTAGAGGGCAGGGAGAAAATGAAACAGCATGAGATTGACATTGCCATTTCCGATTACCTGATGCCCGGCGAGAATGGGCTGGAATTTTTCAAATCGATAAGGGGCAAACATAAGCCGGTT
Organism: Flavobacteriales bacterium; assembly: GCA_020437755.1. Taxonomy (GTDB): domain Bacteria; phylum Bacteroidota; class Bacteroidia; order Flavobacteriales_D; family Sanyastnellaceae; genus JADFAK01. The sequence goes on along the minus strand of JAGQVX010000147.1, from coordinate 7,848 downwards.
CGGATCATCGTTAGCGCCTACACCGAAGACGGCGACATTGAAGAGGCTGTCAAAATGGGGGCTATTGATGAATTAGTGAGCAAACCCTATGAGCCCGATGAATTGCTCGAACTTCTACGTAAGTATTCCTTATCCTGATCGGTCTTCAGTTCAGTATTCCCAGAGCCTGTAAGTTGTTTTGAATTCCACCTAATAATTTTGTGTCAATCGAAATTTCCCCCGCCCACTCTACCGAGTCAAGCCAAGACGACGCATCGCGCTCGGATATCCGGTAATGGTCGCAAATTAATGCAACTGCCAGACGATTGTTCTTGAGGACCTGAGCTTCGGAAAGGACTGTCTCAATGATTTGGCGAATGCCTGCTTCTTCCCTTTCCCACGCACTGCATGAACACGCAATGGTAAAGGCAGGCCATGGGGCCGGGTATTCATCAATCCGCACCATCTCGCCCGACTCAACAAGGTAACGCGTCATGAACTTCTCCCACAAAAAGATCAGATCAGAATCGCGTTTCATGGCCACGCGGGCCCCTTCCAGATTATTGACCACTTGAAAATCATCGGCACTCAGTTGATGACCTTTCTGATTGGAGTACAGACACGCCATCAAATGCGATCCGGAAGAGAATCTACTGATTGCAAATCTATTGTTTATCAATCTATTACGAAGATCAATTGAAATATTGGATGAAGCATGAATGCCCCAAATTAATGGAGACATTACGTAGAATGAAATGAGCCGAATATTGGGGTTTTGCGCTGCTTCTTTTACAGCTCCTTCGGTAAGCAACACGGCGAGGTCGGCAGCACCGCTTCGCAATTGCTGGCACATAGCGCCTGTGCCACTGGGATTCTCTATCCAATTGAAAGCAGGCAACCCAAGTGCCGATTGCTTTTTGGATACCAATCTCCAGGGCAGATTGAAATGCTCGGGAACTCCAACAATATTTAGGGATGTAGTTTTATGGTCTTCCATGATCAAACTCCTCTTTTCGGATCCGGTATACTTCGCAATCCACCAATTCAGGATACAATGATAGTGCGGGGTGCTGAAATGATCCCTCTCTTTTCATTCCAATTTTACGCATCACGGCCAAAGAAGGAATATTGGACCGGGGAGCCACGCTAACGATCTCCTTGATACTAAGATTGTTGAATGCGTAGCTCAAGCACGAAGCAGCAGCCTCTGAGGCCAGCCCTTTTCCCCAGTAGCCAGGCATCAGTCGCCACCCAATATCTGTGGAAGGATTAAAGTGAGCTTCATACGTTTGATAAGCCAGGCCTACAAACCCAACGCTCTCACCACTATCCAATAATTCAACAGGCCAATAGCAATAATTCCGTTCTTCGTTCATATCCCGCATACGCTGGATAAACCCTGCGCTTTCTTCCCGCGACTGAATTCGCGGAAAATAGCGCATAACTTGTGCATTGGCATTCATTTCGGCCAGCCAATCCAGGTCGCTCAACAACCACGACCGGAACCCCAATCGCTCAGATGTAAACAGGTATTTCGACTGTCCCGACATTTTCCAGTAGCTTTTAAATCGCTCGAAAAATACCATAAACCAACCGAACGTGCACAATGGTATTATGGCCGTTAATGATCCGTCTTTTTCGCTAGCTTTGCCCCATGAGCAATGTGATGCGTCAATTAGCAGCCGTGGGCATGGTGATCCTTGTGATTACCATGAGTTTACCGCTGCACTTGTGGCATCATCACGATGAACACACCTACTGTTCGCATCATCAGACAGACGCTGTTCCGGAAAAACATGAAATTCCGGACAACAATGCCTTTGAAAACCTAGGTCATCTCAAGCACGCTTGCGAGTGGTGTGCGACCTGGACCGGGGAGAACCTCATTTTCCTTCAATCGTCGACAGACAAACTGGGTTCATTAGCCGTTTTGTCTTCCCTTTCTCACTCGAGTGATTATACCGATCCGGTTGCTATTCGCACCCATGACCGCACCAATGGCAGAGCACCTCCAACGATCTGCTAATTAAGCCTTTACGCGAGGTATAGAACACACTCAATCTCTTATTCAGGAATGTCCTGCACTCCTGATTTCACGTTTCTTTTATGATCCCATTCATGAAGTTAGCGGCAATTGGTTTTGTCGTTCTTCTTGCTTTTCCAGGATTTGCCCAACAGGATTGCACGCGCACGCTCAAAGGCACTATTCTCGAATCGAAAAGCGAATTGCCTGTGGCCGGAGCTGTTTTAACAATAGCAGGAGCTACTCAGGAGGCTATTTCCCAAGCTGACGGACAGTTTTTATATACAGTGCCTTGCAGCGATTCACTACGGGTGCGGATTTCGCACTTGGCCTACCGCGACACTGTTCTGATTGTCAACACCCGGGAGAATCACACCTTGAAGCTTCTGTTGGTTCCGGAAATTCACGTGTTGAATTCCACGTTACTGATCGGACATCAGTCCTCCGTTCGCGATGCATCCCACATTGAGCGACTTACAGCCCATGAATTAGAACGTGTGCAAGGCAGTGCATTGGCCGATCAAATCGACCAGATTACGGGTGTTCGGGTGCTGCGCAGTGGAAGTAATATTTCCAAGCCTGTTGTACGCGGATTGTATGGAAACCGCGTGGTGATCGTCCAAAACGGAGTGCGTCTTGAAGGTCAGCAATGGGGTACTGAACACGCTCCGGAGGTAGGATCCTTCTTTACCGGTGATGTATCTGTCATCAAAGGCCCACAAAGTTTGCGGTACGGTCAGGATGCCATGGGGGGAACTGTTGTGATCCAACCCGCTCCTATCCGACGCTCGCCAGGAGTGAGTGCAGAAATCAGCATGCTTGGCACTTCCAATGGACGAGGTGCAGGCTCGGCATTGCGCTTGGATCTGCGTCCGGCTTTTCTGCCTGCATTGGGTATTCGACTCCAGGGTAATGGTCTGATTTCCGGTGATCACCGTGCTCCGGGGTATTATCTGGACAACACCGGCAAACGGGAATACAATGGTTCCGCCACTTTGGAATGGTCCAGGAATCAATGGAATGTTCAAGCCTACTATAGTTTGTTGAATACCGATTTGGGTGTTTTGTCCACATCGCACATTGGCAATCTCACCGACCTGCAGCAGGCCTTTGAAACCACGACATTCCCGGATACTGCTCAGTTTCGATATCTTATTCGGCGCCCTTCTCAGCATGTGGAGCACGAATTGGTTCGTATTGGTGGGGATATACCCTTACAACTGTTTGGAAAGTTGAGCTGGCAATATGCCCGGCAGTACAATTTGCGTCAGGAATTCGATAAGCATCGAGCATACAACGATTCCATTGCGGCATTGGATCTACCGGCACTGCAGCTTGAAATCACCACACATTCGGGAGAGTTGGTGTGGCATCAGGGAGTATGGAGGAACGTCACAGGTGGAATCGGAATCACAGGAAACTCGAGGAAAAACACACAGGAAGGCCGCTTTTTCATCCCCAACTTCAAGGCACAAGCATGGGGAATATTCATGTATGAAAAGTGGCATGCGCCAAATGATTTATGGGATCTTGATATAGCCCTGAGGTACGACCAGATTACACAAACGGCCTACATGTGGCGCGATGGCACGCTGGTCAATCCCCATCAAGACTTCAAGGGCGTATCTGGCCATGGGGCTGTCCATATGCGCCCCGGTAAGGACGTGGCTATTTCGCTACAAAGTGGATGGTCGTGGCGACCGCCGGGGATGAATGAGCTCTACAGCAACGGCTTGCATCATGGCGCCGCTGCTGTGGAGTATGGCGACAGCACGCTCAATAAGGAATCGGTATGGTCCAGCTCGCTACGAGTGGGCTACACCCCTTCGAGAATCCGAATTGACATGGAAGTGTACCACATGCAGTTTCAATCGTTCATCAACCTGATACCGGGCGACCAACCCGCATTGACCATTCGGGGAGCCTTTCCTACATACTACTACACCGGAGTTCCCGCCACGTTGTATGGATTGGATGCCAACATTGCTGTTCCTGTAAGCAAGGGATTGGATTTTTCGTTGGGCGGTTCCATACTGCGCGGAAAAGATCGTTCCTCGGGGAAGTTTCTTTCCCAAATGCCGCCCGACCGTCTGCGCGCTAGTGTAAACTATACCCAATCCCCATCAATCAAGTGGATCTCCAAATGGTATGGATCCGTTTCATGTGAATGGGTAAACAAGGCGTGGAAGGTGGATCCATTATCCGACTTTGCTCCTCCTCCGAAGGCTTATGTGCTTCCCGGTATGCAACTCGGCGCAGATTTGCTCATTGCAAATCAGTCTGTGGCGGTTCATGTGGTGGTTACCAATTTGCTGAATAGCACCTACCGTTCCTACCTCAACCGATTCCGATACTATGCCGACGAATCCGGCACCGACGTGCAACTGCGCATTAGAATACCCATTCATTAATTCGATAACACTATTCAAATGATAACTATAATGACTCAAGTAACCAACCGCTTATTAAGCAAACCTGCGCTGTTGGCAGCATTCGTACTATTCAACATATTGGCTGTTACCTCGTGTAAGAAGGATCCGGACCCCGTTGATCAGCCTGCCCAGGAAGAAAACGAAGGTGAAATCATAACAACCATGATTGTCGAAGTTTCCGATTCTGCTGGTGTTCTTCCCCATCAATCCTTCATCTTTCGTGATGAAGACGGCCCCGGCGGAAATGAACCCAGTCAGTTTGACACACTTCTCCTGGCGCCTGAAACAACTTATTTCGTATCTATTGTGTTGCTCAATGAAACCATCACTCCGGCCGATACCATTTCGCTGGAGGTGCTGGAAGAAGGGGAAGATCACCTGTTTTGTTTCACAGTTTCCGGACTCGATCTCGACATCATTCGAACCGACAGTGATGGAACGTATGAAATAGGTCTGGAATCAACCTGGCACACCGGAGCCACCGGGATGGGAGATGTTCAAATTGAACTCAAGCACCAGCCCGGAATCAAGGACGGCACCTGTGACCCCGGAGAAACGGATGTGGATCTTACCTTCGAGACGCATATCGAATAACACATGGAACGGGGAGTAAGCAATAGCTTGTTCCCCGTTTCTACTTGCCGCCTTAAAGAGTTGGATTATCTGGAAATGGAGACCTTATTGGTGCTCTGGCGCAGCACGATGAATTGAACAATACCCACCAGGTATCCCCAACCATAACTCCAGTGCATCACGTAAATGATTAACGGAACTTGAATGATGCCTGCCGCATTCCCGGATTTGAGGGCATATGATATCCCCAATATCAACCCAACACACACATGGGCCAGATTTCCCGCAATCCAAATCCACCAGAACCACGGATTGACGAATCCCAGTAATGGAACGAGTATATTGAACAGCACAAACGCCACCGGAACAAACTGCCTCCAGGTGGCCGGCTGTCCCACCTTCTTAGCTACCAGTGGCTTAAACAATCCGTACTGGTAAAACATCTTGTTGAGTTTGGATAGGGTTGGTCGGGCGAAGTAGGTTATGCGCACATCACGTACCAGCAAGATCTTCCCTCCTGCCCTTTTTAAACGTGCGTTCAGCTCATCGTCCTGATTGCGCACCATATCCTCGTCAAACAGTCCAATGCGGTCGAAAACTTCGCGCTTGTAGCATCCAAATGGTACAGTATCCACCTCGTCGATTCCGCTTCCGCCTAGTCGGTATTGCGCATTTCCAATTCCAAACCGACTCGAAGTGGCAAAAACGATTGATCGGGCCATGGACGTATTTGCGCCCGGGTGCGTATCCCACACGCCACCGGTATTGTCGGCGTTTTCATCCATGAGTACTTCTACGAGGCGAGCAATATAATTTGGGGGGTACACCGAGTGGGCATCCATGCGAACGATCACCTCTCCCCTCGACTCCCGAATGGCCCTGTTGAGTCCGTGAGGAACGACGAGGTGCGGATTCTCAATCCATCGGACATTGGAGTGACGACTGCAAAACTCCGTGAGCTTTTCCGTGGTACCGTCATCGCTCATGCCGTCGGCCACAATCACCTCAATCTCGAGGTTTCCAAGCTGTTGGTCAAGTACCGAAGTGAGCATCGCTTCAATATGCTCAGCTTCATTCCGGCAGGGTATGATCACAGACACCATCATATTAGCGTGGCGTATAAATCCAATAACTTCTGTTCTTCAGGAGCCCAGTTGTAGCGGGTTTCAACGGCTTTTCTACCATTGGCTGCCATGGTGTTCAATTTCCCGGCATCCGCCAAAAGGTCATTTACGCGATTTGCCATTTGATGCATATCATCCAGACCTACCGCAATTCCACACCCGCAATCTTCTACAATGGACCTCCACAAGGGAACATCGGTAACCACCACGGGAATACCTTTGGCCATGTACTCAAACATTTTTACCGGGAACGCATCACGGTAATTGATGGTGGGATGCAGCAACACCAATCCCAAACGAGCCTCATTGAGGGTCTCTACAACTTGTTGGCGCGACAAAACTCCCAGGTAGCGGGTCTTTTTCCAGCCCGGCATTTGCTCCAACTCCATTTGCAATTCAGAAGGTGAAAACGGGCCGCCCAGCAGTAGTTCACCGTCCACATGTTCCATCAATCTCAGCATTTCCCGGGCGCCGCGAATAGCCGTGATGGAGCCTATGTAGCAGAGTGTTCGTTCACTTTTGTGCATAGTATCAGGCAAGTCGCCCATCTCTTCCAGACTCGGGAAGTTGTGAATGGCAATGGAACGATCGTTCAAGGGCCGGAATCGATTGGCAATATGTTCCGTTGCTGTGACTACGGCCGCAAAATGAGGAATACAGCCATTTTCCATCCGTTCGAAGCGGCGCGACAGGATAGGTCGAAGCCATTTGGGGAGGTAGTATTTTGCCAGGATTTGTCGTGGCACATCTTCGTGAGCGTCGTAAATGACACATTTGCCTTGTGCAGCCAGCCGTTTGCCGTATGGCAAAAATTCAGGATCATGAAAGTGGTACACGTCATATTCATGCTCCATGCAGTACCGGTAAAACGCTTTTGGTCCGGCGGTAAAACGCTTCAACCGACTTGTAGCATACGGAATTCCAATGACTTGAATACCATCAATTACCTCGCTATTGGCGTTACCCGCGAGCAAGGAAACGGCATATCCCGCTTTTTGGAGCGACAGGCATTCCTTTTTGAAAATGCGCGTGTCTTGCACCGGGTGAATAGTGGTGATATGCAGTATTCTGGCTAACATGAAATTTCGGGAACGAAAGTACGGGAAAAGGGCGTAATGGATCTAGTTAAAGAGCCACTCCATGGCAGGGCGAAGCGGTGAATCGTTGAGGCATTGCGCACATTGGCGGTAGCTGAGGGTACAATCGATGAAATCTGTAGCCATATGAAATACCAGTCCAAGGGCAAGGATATTATACGGCCTTTTAAAAGCCAGGGCTACCACATACACCGCTATTGCCGGCCACGTATGCAGCGGATGAAACCCAATGCTGCACCTGTTGGCCTGAAAAACAGGCGTTGCAAGCAGGTGATCCAGGTCCACGAGCATCGTAGCGAGAAAGAGCAGATAAACGAATTTCCATTCCTTTCGGTAGAAAAACCAGGCCACAAGCACCGGAAAGACCAAATGAAGCGAGTAATGTATCAATCCCTGCATGCGGCGAAAATAGTTCAACGTCGCCAGTAAAAATAAAAGTCACGCCGATAGTTCGACATGACTTCTATTTAGATTGAAAAGTGGGCTTACTGTACGATGATTTTTTCGGCCAGTTTTTGGTTGCCTTGGATGATGTTGAGCAAATATGTCCCCGAACCTACATGACCCAAGTCGATGGTTTTGGTGTATGATCCCGAGAACTTGCCCAGGTTTTCGCCATA
>JAGQVX010000146.1 GCA_020437755.1 Flavobacteriales bacterium | reverse complement strand
ATCCACCATTTTTCGCGTTGTGTTGATCATGAATCCGTTTTCCCATACCTCCGTTTTTCTTGTCGCGCTGGCCTTGTTCGCAGGGTTCTGCACCCGGGCGCAATCCGGACAGTGGCTGCAGGTGGAGGACTTTGGTTCCAATCCGGGGAAGGCGGAGATGTTTCTTTACACGCCGCCGGGTGATTCACTGGTCGAAATGCCCCTGGTGGTGGCTATTCACGGCTGCAATCAATCGGCCGAGGCGCTGGCGTCGCAAAGCGGATGGCTCAAGCTGGCCGACGAGCAAGGCTTCATGATCCTCTTCCCCCAGCAACGCCTGGTGAATAACATGAGTCGTTGCTGGAACTGGTTTCAGGAGGATGATATGATGAATGAACGTGGAGAATTGGGTAGCATTCGCCAAATGGTGGACTACGCCACTGGGCACTACCCTGTTGATACTGCACACATACATGTTTATGGGGTTTCCTCGGGCGGCGCTATGGCCAACGCTCTGCTGGCGCACTACCCCGAATTGTTCGCATCCGGATGCATCTATGCCGGCGGACCATTCGGACTGGTGGATAAACCGATGAAAGCCATGAAGCAAATGACCTCCCCGCGAAAAGTCGCGCCCTCCCATTTGGCGAATGCCATAACTTCCTTACACAACTCACCTCCCTCCCACTGGCCCGATATCACGGTGATTCACGGCAAAATAGATCCTGTGGTACATCCTGATAATGGGATAATGGTATGCGAACAATGGGTGGCCGTGATGGAACTCGACCGCAAACACCCGCATGAAGCGACGATTGACGGGCGCGCCGACCTTCACCTCACGCAATGGAACGACCGCGACGGACGTGTGCACGTGCAGCTCCTCGAAATCGATAAAATGATGCATTGCCTCGCTGTTGACCCGGGTACAGGCGAATGTCAAGGCGGGGAGATCAGTATTTTCTCCTACGATTTCGACTTCCACTCCACCTGGTGGGTGGCCCAACAAATGAACCTCATACGAAAGTAAATCGTCGGAAATGCAACCGATTGTACGAGCCGATTACTGCTGGTCGAAATTCACCTTGAGGTTGTCTGACTTGGGAATGGCCTGACAGGTAAGCACGAAGCCCGCATCCACTTCTCCCGGCTCCAGAGCGTAGTTCACCATCATATCCACCGAACCCTCTTCAACCTTTGCCCGACAAGTGCAGCACATGCCGCCCTTGCATGAGAATGGCAAATCCAGCCCCTTTTCAATGGCCACATCCAGCACCGGACGGTCGAAAGGCATATCGAATTCCCATTGCTGTCCGTAAAGAGTCACTTCCACGTGGCAATTTTTGCCTTTGTGCTCATCCGCCACCTGGATGGCATCGCGTTTATTCAGACTGCCCTTTGGCGAGGTAAACAGTTCGAAATGAACATGTTCCGAAGCAATCCCCACTTCTTTACACACTTCTGAAACCGCATTGATCATGTCTTCCGGGCCGCAAATAAACACCTCATCGGCCGAGGCCGGATCGATGAACGTAGCAAAGAAACGACGTGCTTTCTCGCGGTCTATTCGTCCGGCAAAGAGGTCAATTTCATTCATTTCACCACTCAGCACGTGAAAAATGCGCAGTCTTCCCACGAAGCGGTCTTTGAGGTCTTCCAGTTCATCGCGGAAGATGATGGTATTGAAAAAACGGTTACCATAAACCAGTGAAACCTCGCTATTCGGTTCGGCAGCAAGCACCGATTTGGCAATGGAAATAATGGGGGTGATACCACTTCCGGCCGCAAAAAGCACGTAATGCTTGCTTTGATCAGACTTCAGATTCGAAGTGAAATTTCCCATCGGAGGCATCACTTCCAGACGATCGCCCACGTTCAAATGCTCATTGGCATAGGTGGAAAACAAGCCACCATCTACCTTCTTGATGGCCACGCGCACTCCCGGTTCGTTGATCCCCGTGCAAATCGAATAACTCCTGCGGGTGTCTTCCCCGCTTAGTTCCTTTCGAAGCGTGAGGTACTGACCTTGTTTGTAAGCAAATGTATCCTTCAGTGCCTCCGGAATCTCGAATCCCACCGATACGGTATCTTCTGTTTCCCGAATAATGTCTTTTACAGTAAGCGTATGAAATTGACTCATGGTAATATCTTGTGCCGACAAAAATAGCAATCCATTTTACCGCGTAACTGACCTGTGTCATTTTAGATTTCATCAGGTTGTATTTTGTTGCGGTCGGAAATGGCTATTTACGTTTGAAAAAGTTCAGGCATACGCCAAATGAGTACAAAAACGGCTCAAATTGGCTAAACTTGCAGTACAAATATTGAAGTGATGGAAAATCAGGAACAGCTGGATCAATTCCAGGCTTATGTTGATCAGGAAATGAAGGTGGAAGCCAAAGACTGGATGCCGGAGAAGTACCGAAACACCTTGATTCGTCAGATAGCCCAACATGCCCATTCTGAGGTGGTTGGGATGCTTCCGGAGGCCAATTGGGTAACCAGGGCCCCATCCCTCAAGCGCAAAGCCATTCTGCTGGCGAAGATTCAGGATGAAGGGGGGCACGGACTTTACTTGTACAGCGCCTGTGAAACCCTGGGAGTGGATCGCGACACCCTTATTGACGAACTGCACGACGGAACGGCGAAGTACTCGTCGATCTTCAACTACCCCACCCTCAACTGGGCAGATATAGGCGCTGTGGGCTGGTTGGTTGATGGTGCTGCCATTGTGAACCAGGTTTCTTTGCAGCGTACATCGTATGGTCCGTACTCGCGTGCCATGATTCGTATTTGCAAGGAGGAGAGCTTTCACCAGCGCCAGGGCTATGTCATTATGATGGAAATGGCCAAAGGAACTCCTGCCCAAAAAGCAATGGCTCAGGACGCATTGAACCGTTGGTGGTGGCCATCGTTGATGATGTTTGGTCCCAGCGACAAAGACAGTCTGCACAGCCAGCAAAACATGGCCTGGAAGATTAAGCGCCATTCGAACGATGAATTGCGCCAAAAATTTGTGGACATGACCGTTCCGCAAACCGAATACCTGGGACTCACTCTTCCCGATCCCGACTTGAAGTGGAATGCCGAGCGCGGACACTACGACTTCGGTGAAATCAACTGGGACGAGTTTTGGCAGGTAGTGCGCGGAAACGGTAAATGCAACAAGGAACGTATTGCAGCGCGTCAAAAGGCTCACGATGAAGGAGCCTGGGTACGCGAAGCGGCTTTGGCGTATGCCGCAAAAAAGCGAAATAAAAAGGGCGCCGCCTAACGTAGAATCAAAGTAACATGAGCGATAAGAAAAATTGGCCGCTGTGGGAGGTATTCATCCGCAGCAAGCAGGGCCTCCACCACAAACACGTAGGAAGTCTGCACGCCCCCGACGCCGAGATGGCCATTGAAAACGCACGCGATGTGTACACCCGCCGCATGGAAGGGGTGAGTATTTGGGTGATTGAAAGCGCACACGTACATGCTTCCTCTCCTGATGAAAAGGACTGCATGTATGATCCGGCGAATGATAAAATTTACCGTCACCCAACTTTTTACGACATCCCCGACGAAGTAGGTCACATGTAATCCCGAAAGGAATGGACAATTACAAAAAATACATCCTTCGCATGGGCGACAACGCACTGATTTTGGGACAACGTCTCGGAGAATGGTGCGGTCACGGTCCGGTGTTGGAAGAAGATATAGCACTCACCAATATTGCACTAGATCTTATTGGACAGGCGCGCATGGTGTACCAAAAAGTGGGAGCACTGGAAAACGGTGCCCGAACCGAAGATGACGTGGCTTTCCTGCGCGATGCCAATGAATTCTACAACGTGCTATTGGTGGAAATGGAAAACGGCGACTTTGCCCATACCATTGCCCGACAGTTTTACTTCTCGGCCTTTCAAGTGCCTTTTCTCGAACGCCTCGCGGGCTCGTCTGATGAGTTTCTGCGCGACTTTGCCTTCAAGTCGATCAAGGAGGCACGCTACCACCTGAAGCACGCCACGCAGTGGGTGTTGCGTTTGGGCGACGGAACCTCGGAGAGCCATGACCGTATGCAACTCGCTATCAACACCTTATGGGAGTACACCGGCGAACTGTTTATGACGGATGATGTGGATTTGGAAATGGCTTCATTAACGGGAATCCATTTGGAAGATATTCATCAAATGTGGTTGACGCACGTGCGTCAAACCCTCGAGGAAGCTACGCTCGACATGCCCGATGAATCCACCTGGATGCAGAGCGGAGGCAAGCAAGGCGTGCATACCGAACATTTGGGGTATATTCTTACCGATATGCAATGGCTGCAGCGGGCCTATCCGGGAGCTGAGTGGTAAGGGACACATGGAACATGTGGCCGACATACCCTCCCGCTTCATCCCCCTGCTCGATCAGGTTGCTGATCCGGAAATACCGCTATTGACCGTCCGCGACATGGGCGTGGTGCGCAAAGTGGAAGAAGCTGACGACCACATTACCATTACCATCACGCCTACGTATAGTGGTTGTCCGGCCATGGACACCATAGAAAAAGACCTGCTCCACGTATTCCGCAACAACGGCTACCCCAACACCGAAGTGAAGACCATCCTCTACCCTCCCTGGACTACGGATTGGTTTTCGGAAGAAGCCCGTGAAAAGCTGGTCCAATCGGGCATCTCCCCTCCCGACCACGCTCTGTCCAAGGCCGAGATGCTCGGAAAAGACGTCCATGCCACCTGTCCGCGCTGCAAATCCCAAAACACGCAGCGCATCAGCGAATTTGGCTCCACAGCCTGCAAAGCCCTCTACAAATGCCTGGACTGCGGCGATCCGTTTGATTATTTTAAGTGTATTTAGGGGGGATTCTTTTGGTGTTGGTTGGAGACTTGAGGGGAAGTTGACTGTGGGTGTTTGTGGAAAGTAGTTTTGGCGATAGCCATTTGTTATTCGTCTAGCCAAGATTCAATATCCATTCTTTGATGTAAAATCCTAATGATCTCTATCCCTTGTTGTTTTCTGTTGACTTTATAGAAAATGAAATGTGATTTTACCCGAGAACGGAAATACCCTTTTCGAATGTGTCCAAAATCTTGTCCGGACGTTGGGTTTGCAGCTAAATATTCAACTTCATCCATTATCAGGTTGAAGTATCTATCTGCTTGCTCGAGCGACCAGTTTTCGTATGTATAGAGCCAAATGTTTTCAATATCCGCATTTGCCTCTCGACTGATTTTAAAAGCCATTATTCAGTCAGATGCTTTTGATGCAGGTTCTTTAACAGTTCCTTTCGGTCAAAGTTTTCAATGAAACCCGACTTTTCTCCTTTTCTAAGTTCCTTGATCAGCTCCGCTTTTTTGGTCTCTTCGTTTTCGAACATTCTCAAAGCAGCCCTTACAACTTCGCTCGCCGAAGAATATTTGCCCGTTTTGATTTGTCGGCTAATGAAATTGTCAAAATAGTCGCCAAGTAAAATTGATGTGTTTTTAGCCATAGCTCTAATATATTGACTCGAATATACCAATTATTGGTATCAAAACCAAATGTTTTTTCTTCTTGAGAGCAAAGCGCAGAGTAGAGCAAAACACTCCACTCCCATTCCACCAGCTTGACAGGTTATGAAATTTTTTTAAAACGTCAGCACCACAATATTAAACCGTGATTAAAGCTTGTCTACTCATAGATAAATGGTGATTCCGGATTTGATTTGTGCATTCCGCAACAATTTGTACGAGCTTCTTTGAATAGGTGGCTGATTTGTTGTGATTTACCCAGTATTCAAGAATCCCGACATATTGAATATCTGCTGCTTTCGAGTCCAATTTACAGTCCGTTTAACCATTCCAGATTTCGCTTATCCATTGCCTCCTGGGAAATCAGTCGTCCTTCCTTGATATCCTTTTCACTCATTTCCAGCATTTCCATTTGATCGGCAGTCAGCTCCACAATATCGCTGTCAGTTGAACTGGAAGAAATAAGTTTATCCAATGCCACTAAAAAGTCTTTGTTTTGAATGGCTAGTATTTTATCAATGAGTTCATTCCGGATTTTATCTACTGTTGTCATGAGCGTTGAGTATATATCACAATTTCGGAATTTTTCCTGAATTTTCATAATGTTGCAGCAAGGATGAGCCTCCTGCCCCACTCCCATTTGTCCTCTCGAAAGATAGTAAAATAGTCATAAGACGTCAGTACTTCCAACAACACCACTTGCTTGAAGTTTACCCCCACACGGCTTAGCGAAAGACTTCTGCATAGAGTTATCGCGAGGGGTTTCCAACAGCACGGTACTAATTCGCCCAAACCCCGAAAAAGTATATTGAATTTGTATCCAGGCGTGGCGGGAGGATTGGGGCGAATTCACCACTTGATCTTGCATCTGAGTATGTGTTGAGTTTGTCTCCGGGTGGGTTTCATCTTATAGTACGTTCAAGAAGTTATCATTCCTTCTCTCAAACCATTCATGAATGATTCTAGGATTTTCTGAGTATGTTCAACTGTTTGATCCATAATTCGCGCCCATTGTAAAGCAATTTTACTTGATTCTTGGGAGATTAGTTCCTTTTCTAGCACACCTAAAATCCGATTCTTCAATGGATCATATCGGTTTAGGATTTCACCTGCCTTGCGCCCCAGTACTTGCGCTGAAATACGGTTGAAATCAAAATCATCTGATCCAAACAAATCATGGTGATGCTCATAAATTTCATCTTCCGCGAAATCGAAATATCTTTTGATGATCAATAAGATATCGTCCAAATCACTGCCTCGATGTTCCGGTCTATCGCTCCATGCTACCATTTTCAACACGATCATTCCTTCCATGGGAGGCACTTTCAATTGAAAGCCTTCAATGGTGAGTTCTTTGGCTTCTTTCAACACTTGATTAAAGCCCAGAACGTGCAATTCAACTTCACGGTTGTTAAAGTGTACGGTATCATTTTCTTCAATGTCTCCAAATGGCAACAAGTCAACCATAGTATGATATCCACGGTGCTGAATGCGATGCGGAACGTTGAACTTTGCAAATCCTTCTTCCACTAGTGAGTCAACAATTGCATCATATTGCTTATTACTCCCGATCATTATAGCAAAGTCAACATCTCGCGTGGCGCGCATGGGTCGTTGACCTTTTTGCAAGAGTTGAAGCGCAAGAGACGTTGCACCTACCAAGTAATACGGTACTCCATGAGCCATCATTGTGCGATCAATGATCTCAAATACTTCTCTGAAGTAGGGTATTCCCAGCTCCTTAAATATCTGTGAGGTATCGATCATAGATCATCTGTGCAGTTTCGAGGTTTCGTTTATTTGGATCTCCCATGAGATCGGCATATACGAGCAGTTGTGGAGCGAGATGATCCACTGCAGGCTGAATCCAAAATTTTTCGAATACTTCAACTTCTCCTGCTTCATCCGGTTTAAGACGATATCGAGTCATCAGCTGCTGACGTGTTTCAGTGGTGTACAAGGTCAATCGCTCCGGCTGCAAGTAATTGGTATACCTATCGGCTGCAGGTTCACCTCCCCAACAAGTGTGTTCACTTTCAATCTTCATTTCTTGCCACTGCAGAGCATGGTAGATGGTATAGCGTCCTTTCGTTAGCGTTGGTTTCAATGTAGTGTTGAATGCCTGCACCCATTTGTGCAAGGTCTCCTCCTTGTCGCGCCAGGCGTAGCCTTGGGTTTTACGTACGATGTAGCCTTGCTTCAGCAGTCCATTCATCACCTGTGGAATATTACCCAGTGCCACACCACATTCCCGGGCAATATCTCGCTGAGTAGCCGTTAGCAGCTCATGGTGCATCAGCAGTTGAAATATCACCTTAAGGCCGGTTTTGGTGAAGGCGCGGTTGGCTTCATTTTTCTCCTCGTTCAGCGTAGGATATCTGTCAATATCCACATGAAGTCCATCTTGACGGATGAACATATTTCCGTTGGCCTCCAGGTAGTTGATACCGGCTTCACGCAAATAATCTTTGATTCGCGGAAATAAACGGTAGGCAACAAGCAGAAAAGGGTGATGCTTTCTCGCTCGTTCTTCCAACTTGGGCAAGTGCACATTTCGCAGCTCGTTCTTGATCTCCACATGAAATTGATATGGCTCCCGATCCCAAGTTAGTTCAAGCCTGGCGTCCATTTCAGGGTTTGTTGCCTTGTGTTGCGTGGCATCTACCCCGGGGATGGCTTTTAAACGCTGTATAGCGGTTTGAATAATATCGCGCTCGTTCATGTTCACAAATTTAACACGTTCACGTTACGTGAACAAATAAATTTAATGAACAGCAATGTTTAAGTAGAATCGCGCTGGTAGTTTAGGTGCCACAATTTCAATCTATTCAAAAAATTGTTCAAAACCTCTACTGAACGGGCTATAATAGTTCGTTCTAAGGTGTCTTCTACATAGGTTCCAGGTTCGAATTCTTCATACCAGTCATCTAGAATGAGTAATTTAGACTTTCCTTTCATAGTCGATCACCCATAAAGTGTTTTGTACTTTCCTTTATCAAATCATAA
>JAGQVX010000145.1 GCA_020437755.1 Flavobacteriales bacterium | reverse complement strand
GTATGACCGTGCGGAAGGATATGCTGAACGGATTTAGCATTGCACATGGGGGGATTACGTATGCCCTGGCCGATAGCGCGCTGGCGTTTGCATCCAATGCTCATGGGCGGAAGTCGGTGTCGGTGGAAACGTCGATTTCACATGTGCAGCCGGTGTTTGAGGGGGATGTCCTTACCACGGAAGTGAAGGAAATGAGTCTGAACCATAAAATTGGTATCTATCACATTACCGTGAGCAACCAGCACCAGGTGGATGTGGCCCATTTTAAAGGTACCGTCTATAGAAAATCGGAATTTTGGCTGGAGGAGGATCAGGTGTCCTGAAACTGCAGTTCAAACAGACGTTTGTAGTGTCCACCGTGCTGCAATAGCTCCTGGTGGTTTCCGGCCTCCACAATTTTACCTTTCGACAGCACCACAATTTTATCGGCTTCCTGAATGGTGGAAAGTCGGTGTGCGATGACGATTGAGGTGCGGTCGGCGGTGAGTCGACGAATGGCGTTTTGGATCAATTCTTCGCTCTCGCTGTCCACCGATGAGGTAGCCTCATCCAGCACGAGAATCGACGGATTGTACAGATAAGCTCGGATGAAGGCCAGCAATTGGCGTTGTCCGGCAGAAAGTACTCCTCCCCTTTCCCTTACGTTGTAATCGTATGCTCCGGGAAGCTTTGAAATGAATTCGTGAGCACCCACCTGTTTGGCGGCTGCCACTACTTGATCCAAACTGATGTCAGGATTGTTGAGGGTAACGTTGTTTAAAATGGAATCGGAAAAGAGAAATACGTCCTGCAGCACGACCGCAACTTCCCTGCGCACCACATCTACGGGAATATCACGAATATCGGTGCCATCCAATGTAATGGAACCGTGTTGAAACTCGTAAAACCTGCTGATCAGATTGATAATCGAGCTCTTTCCGGCACCTGTTGCGCCCACAAAAGCGATAGTTTGACCTTCCTTGACTTCCAGATTGATATCCTTGAGAATCCATCCCGGCTGCGCCTGATCCTGAAGGTTCTCATCATAGGCAAACCATACATTCCTGATCGAAATGTTGCCTTTCAACTTGCCGGGATCGGTGGTGCCCTCGTTTGCGATTTGCGCTTCGGTATCGAAGACTTTGAACACACGCTCGGCATTGACCAGCCCCTCCTGAAGAACTGTAAAACGATCGGCTAACTGGCGGATAGGGCGGTAAATCATAAAGATGAACAAAATGAACATCAACACTTCTCCCAATGTTGCGCGTTCCTGGATCACCTCCTTCATTCCCAGCCACAACAAAATAGCAATGGACGATGCCGAAAGGATCTCCACTACCGGAAAGAAGATGGAAAACGCCCACACCGTGCGGATGTGCGCCTTTTTGTGGTTGTCGTTCAATACCCGGAATCGCTCTTTCTCGTGTTCTTGGCGGTTGAAGATCTGCACGACCGACATTCCCGTGACGTGCTCCTGCACAAACACGTTCATGCGCGCCACCTGATTTCGGACGTCCACAAAAGCCTGCTTCATGACCCGCTGAAACGCTCGGGTTGCCCAAATCAGAATCGGAACGGGGATAATGACAAACAGGGTCAGGATCCAATTGGCGTAGAACATATAGGCCACAATCACGATCAGCCGCAGCAAATCGCCCGAAATGGTGAGGATTCCGTCTGAAAACACGCGGGCGATGCCGTCGATATCCGAGATCAATCGGGTGACGGTAGTTCCCACCGGGGTTTGATCGAAATAGCGCAATTTGAATTGAACCACATGATCATACAGGCGTGAGCGCATATCCAGCGTCACCGATTGCGCTACCCAGTTGGCGGTATAGGTTTGGACAAACTGCAACACTGCTTCAATCACCAGCAGAACAACCACGCTGATAAACATCCAAAGAAGGCCATCATAGTCCTTATTGGCCATGTCCTCGTCAATACCTTTCTGAATAAGGATGGGGCGCGCCAGGGCAAGAACCGACAGCACCAAAACAAGAACACCCGCGAAAATAAACCTGCCACGGTACGGACCTACGCGTGAGAGTACGCGCGAGAACACGTGAAGGTTGAAGGTGGGTTTTTTAGATTGCGACAAGCTGTGTGAATTGAGAGGGCAAAGCTACAAAAAGGGATATTGAACTTTCGTTAAAAATAACCCACATGCATCAGCCGAGGCACTCGCCTTGCTCCGCTCACCGGATTGCACGATAGCGTGAAAATCTTCAAGTGAGATATGTCCCCTCCCCAGGTCGATCATGGTACCCACAATGGCGCGCACCATGTTTCGCAAAAAACGATTGGCCTCGATTTCGAAGACCATTCCCTGTTCCGTTCGGGTCCATTGAGCCTTTCGCACTTCGCATAAAGTGGTGTGCACATCGCTGCCCGACTTACAGAACGCTGCGAAATCGGAAGTCCGTAAGAGCAACTCACAGGCTTTGTTCATGAGCTCCAAGTCCAGATTGTACCTCACAAAAGCCGATAACCCCTGAATAAAGGGATTTTTCACGGTGTGCAGGTGGTATTCATATCCGCGGTTGGTGGCGTCAAATCGGGCGTGGGCTTCAGCGGGCACTTCGATTACTTCGTACACCGCGATATCATCCGGAAGCATGCCGTTGAGTTTATACACTACGTCCTGAGGAGCGAAGGGCAATGACTTGAAATCAAAATGCAGGTAAAAATCCCGGGCGTGCACGCCGGTATCGGTGCGTCCGCAGCCCACAGTCTCAATTTCGGAGCGCAGCAGTAATGATAACTGTTTGTTGATCACTTCCTGCACGGAAAGTGCATTGGGTTGAACTTGCCAACCGCTGTAATGAGTGCCACGGTATGCCAGACGGAGAAAAAAACGCATACGCAAAAGTATGGAGGTCGAGCGATTCGAATGCCATCCGCGGTGAAAAGTTTGTCTGCATTCGCAAACGGCAGGGCAACAAAAAAGGGAAGCCGCAGCTTCCCTTTTCTATACAGACCTGATTAACAGGTATACATTCGTTATTGTACAATCAACTTCTGGGTAACGGTCTTGCCGTTTACGACCATGCGCAAATTGTAAATACCCGCTTCAACCGATTGCAGGTTGATCACGTGGTTGTTCAATCCTGTGCCGAGTGTAGCAAGATCTTCACTTTGAACCGTGCGGCCCAATTGATCGATCAAGTCAATTTGAACACGAGCAGACTGGATCATTTCCAGCGCCACAGTCACCTGATCAGCGGCAGGGTTAGGGTAAATCTCCAGCGAAGCCAATTCTTCGATCTCGTTCACACCCAAAATGATCGCCTGCACCTCAACACGGTCGCTAGGACACTCGTTGATAGGTGTTGCCACGTTCCAATCGTAGAAGAAGTAGTAGTAGTTGTTTGAGTTATCACCGGCAACACTTGTATTCACAATAGCACCGAGATCACCCAAGGCATACGGATAAGCCAGGTCAACATCCGATTGATCTCTCCACAACTGCGGATCGTCATCGGTTGAACGCAAGCCGTAGCCCATACCTGCAGGTACGAAGAAGTTCAGTTCCACTACGCTTTCGCCATCGGGAACTGCGAATGTTCCGGCAGCGATTTCCGAACCAAACTGATCCACAACCGCAAATCCGCGATCCATTGCTCCGTTGGCAAATACACGAACATTCTCAATTATCATGTCTACGTCTGCATCGAAAAGCAGATAGTATCCGCTGCTGAAGTGGTACTGTCCGTTGGCAGTATTTACTTCCAATCCACCATTGGCCATTTCACCTCCGGTTGCGTATACGTCTTCCACCCAGAAAGAAGTGGTTACATCAATCCATGGTGTGGTAAATGTAGCGCCTTCAGCAAGTGGAGTTTCAGCCGTTTCTGAATCGTACCAGCGAAGGTTATCGCTTGTTCCGTTGAATTCAGCCGAACCGGCCACATCAAGAGTAACGTCGCTTACCACAGGTGCTTCAGGAGTATCCCAAACGGTTACTTGAATTTCCTCAGAAGTAAGTGGAGTATCACATTCTCCCTGAACAGCTACTGAATAAGTACCTGCTTCGGTAACGGTAATTACCTGCGTTTCTTCTCCGTTTGACCATTCGAATGAAACACCATCCGAAGCGAGCAACTGAACGGAGCTACCTGCACAGAACTCTACATCTCCCTGAACGGAAATTGTAGGCTGAACAGGCACGTAGTATTCTACGAAGATGGCGTTGGTATATGCCGGACAACCACTTTCGTCCCAAACGATAGCCTGGTACATTCCCGTTTCGCTAACGGTGAGTGTAGTGGCTGTCTCGCCATTCAACCAAACGGCGTTGAGTGAAGTATCATCAAGTGAAATCTCTACTGTTTCACCTTCGCAAAGTGTGGTAGAACCACTGGCTGAAACAGTAGCCACCGGACCGGTACAATCTGCTTCGATCACGCTGTGGAACATGTTTTCATCCGGGTTGTCGATCAACGTCATGATTCCCGAAGGCCATTCTACAACAGCGTAGTCAACCGTTGCAGAACCCAATCCGAAGTGACAGCTAAAGGTATTGTTGATACCATAGCTTTCACCTGCGCGAACCTCGCGAATTTGCGTTCCAAAATCACCGTAAATCATCACTTTGGCACCAACTGCATTCTTGTTAGACACTACTCCTTCCAATTGGAACGAAATCCAGTTGTTGTCATCGTCGCCATTGTTTAACCACAACGCATCATCATGCGCCATGTCGGCTGATACGTAACCATCACCATAGCTGGCATACACGTCGAGGTGTCCATCGTGGTTCAAGTCACCGATTGAGAAAGAGTGCATTTCATCACCGCTGTATGGGAACACGTTATCCACCAGGGTAAAAGTCTGATCTCCGTTGTTGTGCAAATAACCTTCACCACCACCGGCATAGATCAAATCCACAAAACCATCGTTGTCGAAATCGGCAAACTTGGCCTGGAGGAAGAATTCGTTGATTTCCAATCCTGAACCGGCTGTGATATCTGTGAAATAGCCCATTCCGTTGTTTTCCATCAACTTGAGGGTCGTTGAGTGATTGGTGATCAAACAATCAAAATCACCATCGTTGTCGATATCTGCAAAATCCGAAGTCCAAGACTGCTCGTACAGCACCAAACCGCGTTCCAGCGCCTGATCGGTGTAGTTGTTCTCACCATCGTTCACCCAAAGGGTGTTGATGCGACGTGGATCATAAGGATCCGACACAAACTGACGACACTTGGCAATGAACAAATCGAGATCACCATCGTGGTCAAAATCGGTAAAAACCGACCCATAGTTTCCTGAGTTATCGCTTGGAGGGTTGCTGGCCATGTCGATCCAGTCATTGGCAGGCACAAGTGCACCTGCTCCATCATTCGACCAGATGTGGCTTTCACCATCATCGTGACAAGCGAAAGCATCGAGCCATCCATCGTTGTTGATGTCGCCCAGACTGCAGCCCTGCATGAAAATGGAACCTTCGGCAAGATCTACGTCATAGTAGTTTCCCGGACCGTCAATGTTCCAGAAATGAACACCATCATAGGCACCACCACAAAACACGTCATTGTGTCCGTCGTTGTCGATATCGGCCACGGCCATTCCCCATTGCGAGTTGTTGGAAACATACCCATAGTTGGTACCTGAAAAATCGCCCATCGCATCCTGATACACAATGTTCAGTTGGTTGGACGTGTGGAGGATGATGATGTCATCGTATCCATCCTGATTCATATCCACTACACCAAGGCAACCGCCGCTATTGTAGTCATCAGGAAGTAAGTTTGTACTGTTGGTAAACGACTGCGCAAAAGACATCGCAGGCAATGCTACCAATAGCATCAAGTAGATTTTTTTCATTTGAAACAGGTTTAAATAATACTTCTGTAAACGTGAGTCGTAAAACGCGCGGAAGATACTACGATCTGACCAAATAAAAAATGGAATATTCAACCATTCTCACATTTCCAATGGATCATTTGGCTTTATGCCTGAACCTTTTCATGGAAAAAATGACAATGCTCTTCGGGGACTAATGCTCTTTTCCTACCCGGTAGATAGCGTAGTCATCATTGTTCAACACCCGCGTTCCGAGCGGTGGGACCATTTCCGTGCCGTATGATTTTTTGAGGATCACAATGACCTGCAAACCCCGATCGATTTGCTTTTGCAGCGTGTCGGTGTGCATGATTTCCTCATTGCTCATCACCCAGCCTTTGCGGTGAGCTATATACATCGGCGTGGGGAGCTGTCCGCTGTTAATCAACACTAAATCAGCAGTTTCCGTAAATTTATCGAGATCGTTTTCGAGATTCATCAAGGCCATTTCCGATTCCTTGATTCGAAAGTCGTGCTGCTGATTGGCAATGCCTTCGATACCCACCACAACCACCAGCGCCATGGCCCATTTCCGGGGGATGAATTCCAATCCATACGCCGCAATCCAGGCCATTACGGGTACAAAGGGAATGATGTAATAGCTGTGTTTCGGAAATGCCGATCCCGACTTGAATACGATGATCAGGAAGGCGGCATTCGCCAAAAGGAAAAGTGGTAACACGTCCTTTTTTCCGGACACTACAGACTTGTAGGCACCCCACAGAAAAAGGGCAAACCCACTGAATTTCAGGGCGGTATCGTAAAACTTCTTCAAGGTCATGTGCAGGTTCTCCCCTATTTGGCGAATGCCTGTACCCCATGATCTTCCTGAGAAAAAATGTGTAAATCCGTAGGTATCCACCAAATGCGGAGACCAATAAAAATACCACCACACCGCCGGCACCATGGCCACAACGCCCGCCACCGTAAGAGCGCCACGTTTTTGTAAAGGTTGAGATGTATCGAATACCACAAATGCGAGGACAGCCAGCAAATAGCCCGAAGGAATCTTGGAAAGTACGCCCAGCGAGGCAAAGCAGGCAAACAAAGCCAGCTCTTTCCATGCGAAGTTGGTGCGTTTTGTGAATCGAACTGCCCAATACAAGGCAATGATAATCAACGACATGGAAAATGTATCGGGCATGATTTTTCGGGAGAATTCGAACCAGATGGAGAATGTGAGCAACATGGTTGCCCGGAGTGCCATTTGGTCGGACCAGTACTCCCGGATGAGTTTAAAAAAGTAAAAGCATCCTATGGTTGAAACCACCAGATTGATCAGTCGGCCGTACCAATGTTCGTAGCCAAACAGCAGGGAAACCAGGTAAATGAGATAGTTGAGCAGTGGAAACTCCATGCCGGTAATGCCTGTCTTTTCGCCGGCAATATCGATACGCGGATAGAGCGGATTGGCGTCTACCTCAACAAAATTGCGAGCTACCATGGCAACAGTGGTTTGCCTCCAGTTGTGCTCAACTTCCAGTGGCGGATTGGTGATACCGATCAATCGCAGCAAGAAGAATGCAGTGAGGAAGAGAATGATGCTCGTGCGGACAGGCATAACGCAATGGTTGAAATGTCGGAATACTCCGAACAATCGCTGTGAAAAAACCGATGCTAAAGTGGTGATTTTTTCGAAAGAACAACCCGCCGCCCCCCGAAGGTGACGGCGGGTGTCCACCTATTTCCCTACAACCACAGGGATGCGGTAGTCTTCATTTTCCCACTGGAGCGCGAGAAAATAGTATCCTGTTGCCAGACGAGAAATGTCTATTTCCATCGTTGTTTCGTGCACGGGCATGACACCTGAAATCACCGTGCGACCGCTGGAATCGGCCAGCTTCCACACTCCTGAACCGGCATGCGAACCGAAATTGAGGTGAAGGAGATCAGACGCGGGATTGGGCCATACTTCGACTTGCGAGGAGGAAGTGAGCGACTTCTTCGCACCGCTGCTCCCCGATGAACTGCACGAGTGCTGCAACACCGGATCAGGATCAACAATCGTCGCTTCACAACCGGAAGGAGGACTGCCCACCGGACAATTCGGATCTACGACCGTAATGTTGAAATCGGCCGCGTTGGGCTCACCGGGTATGGCATCGAGCGGAAGATACATGCTCGACGACCAATGGTTGTGTTCTCCGTTTATCAAGACGTCGCTACAGTTGTTGCAGGTTCCCGACAGACTGCCGCTGATATTCCATTCTTCGGCAGTATGGATAAAATTGCCACCATGATACACCTCGAGGCCGCCTGCATGATCGAGCAGAATGTTGTTGGTGTTCTGGACAATCACATTGTGTCCGCTTTCATGCGGTTCGTCGAGATAGGCCCGGCAACCATTCCCAACGATAACGCCGGCCCATGCACTTTGGCGAATGTCATTACACTTGAGGAACAACGACCCTGCTTCTTTCATCACCCCCGTATTCGCCCTGATGATGGTGCATTCTTCCAGAGTCAGTCCGGCAGTTGAATTATCGCGAACGGCCACTGCATTCTCACCCGATCCTCCCATGTCGAAATACGTGCGTGAAATGGACGAAGAAAGGGTCAGTCCGGAAGACGAAATCCCTTTGCAATCCTCAAACAAAGAATCACGGATTTTAAAGCCCTGACCTTGCACCACGAGCTGTCCGTTCTCTCCGGTGAAGGTGCAGTTTTCCATTTCGA
>JAGQVX010000144.1 GCA_020437755.1 Flavobacteriales bacterium | reverse complement strand
TGCCGCCTGAATAGCCGATTCGCCCCGTTCATAGTGCTGGTATATATTTTCCCCGATGACAATTCCATCATCAACCAGAATACCCACCACGAGGATCATTCCAAACAAGGATAAAACATTGATTGTCAAACCAAAAGAAGACCCCAGGATAAACATACCGGCAAAAGCGATGGGAATACTCAACGCTACCCAAAATGCCAGGCGCACATTGAGTACCAATGCCAAAATGATAACCACAAGCAAGAACCCCAGCAATCCATTGTCACGAAGCAGGGCTATACGTTCCAGAAGTGTTTTCGAAGCATCCCGAATAATTTCAGCCTGCACCACATCGTTGCGTGAATTGAAGTCGGATATGTAAGCTTTTACCTTGTCATTGATACTTAGGAAATCCTCTTCGTTGGTATTTTGAACCGTTACCGTTACTGAAGGATGTCCGTTAAAGTAATTACGCTGCGGTGAGTCCGACCAACGATCGGTGACTTCTGCTACGTCTCCCAGACGTACAATTTTCCCATCCGGCGTGGCCTTCACGATAATATCGAGCAGTTCTGAGCCGCGGTATTCTTTGGCCCGTGCCCGTATGAGGAGCTCTTCAGCCGGGCCTTTAATCGTACCTCCCGTGATTTCCAGATTATAGCGTGCAATGGCCAGCGATACCTGATCGAACGTAAGGTCATACGACTCCATAGAAGCCGGATTAACGGCGATTTCGATCTCTTCCGTTGGAAAACCTGAGATTGAAACCTTCGAGACGCCATCAAGCGCACGTATTTCGTCCTCCACGATACGCCCCTTTTCCTTGAGGGTTTTCAGGTCTACGTCACCTGTGAGGGCAAAACTGATCACGAAATTGCGCGCTTCCTGCTTGAACACCACCGGCGGCTCCATACCTACGGGGAATGAACTGATCTGATCAACAGCATTCTTAACGTCCTGCAGCAAGTAATCCACATCGTACCCGCGCTGGCCTTCTACGGTAATGGTTCCGGCATTCTCAGTGGAAACCGAAGTGATTTCCACGATTCCGGTAACACTCTTTAAGTTGTCTTCAATCTTGGTGATGATGCCTTCCTCAATCTCCTCTGGCGATGCGCCGGGATAGACAGTCTGAACCTGTATGATCCGACTTTCGCTTTGGGGGAAGAAGGTTGATTTAATGTTCTTCAGACCAAAATAGCCGAAGATCAGGATCACAACCATCAACAAGTTTCCCGGAACCGGGTACTTGATGAAATAGGAGATCAAACTTCTCATTATTTGCCGGTTTTAGGTTGTACCCACATGTTCTCATAAGCTCCATCCAACACCTGGTCAACCAGTCGGTCTCCATTGCTCAGTCCGCGGACGTACAGGTTCTCTTCATACTCATGAACCACTTCCACGATGCGCAAATTCAACAACGTGTCGTTTACCACATACAGTTTATCCGATTCAATAAGCAGGTTTCGACCAACCGGATACACTTGCTCAAGTGAGTCCACGGTAATGGTCCCTTCGAGGTACATGCCGTCCTGGATATCCTCTCCCGAAATGGAAAGGAATACCTGTACACGCTGCATTTGAGGGTCGATATTGCGCCCTATTCGCATCACTTTGGAAGTGTACTCCCGTGATCCGTTGCGCAAATTTGCGACATCACCCGGCTGGAGTCGGCCTAAATCCGATTCCGCAACTGCAGCTTCCAATTCGTATCCTGAAGATGAAATCACCTCACCCACTTTCTGTCCGGCACGCACCAATGTTCCGGGATTCAATTCTCCCAGTGAAACCGTGCAATCGTAGGGAGCATAGATGGTAAATTTCGACTGACGGTTCTCCATGCTTTGAATCGAATAGTACTGCTGAAAAAGCCCGCGCGCCGAAAGAAAATTCATCAGTTGTTGATTACTGCTTTCCGGCAGTGCAGGCAGAGTTTTATCGGGCTGGATATCATTGGTAAAGCTCTGCCATTCGGCAAATGATGAAGCGTAGTCCAGTTTAATATCAGGCAATACACCTGTGAATGCAGCCTTAAATGCACTTCGCTGTGCTTTCAGATTGAGCAGATTTTCTCTGCCGTCTACAGCAATCATTACCTCACCTTTTCGGTACGTTTGTCCAACACGGAATCGCTTTCCGCTGTCCATTAAAACCCCTGTCACCTCAGGAAAGATCTCGACTTTGTTGGTAGCCGTTACCTTTCCGTTTACCGGAATCAACATGGGTTCCGTGCGATTCTCTACAATCACCACATTAATCGCTCGGGCCGTTCGGTTGTCCGCCTTTCGCTCAGGAGTTTTCTTCATGTTGAATAATCCAAACATACCCGCAAATCCTAAGAATACGATGGGGATGGCTAGCGCTGAAATAATCCATTGACGTTTCGACATATGACTAGTGTTTCTTGATGGCGCGGATGACAAAATCCGCAACTCCTGTTTTTCGTTTTTCTATAAAATCTTCAAAATCCTCATTACGCATACCCATGGATAACTGAATCATGGGACGTCCCACAAAGGGGAACACGCACATGGAAAGAATGTTTGCAAACAACTGATTGGCTGAAATATCCACCACCTCATCTTTTTCGACAGCCCGGCTCAAAGCGCGCTCGAAAGTCTTGACCATTTCGGCCTTTTTTGTCCGGTCAAGCAGCCGCATCATGCGCTCAGGATTCTTGCCCAGTTCAGTAAGAACGAAGCGAGGTATCCCTGGCTTTCGTTGAACGGTGTCGATATAAACTGCGGTAAACGTTCGTATGATTTCAAATATGTCTTCCTCCCCTTCAATGGCATCGTTCAAGCGATTGATAAGTACGCCTACAATAGCATCAACTACGCGAGCAATGAGTACGTCCTTGGTCTTGAAGTAGTAATGGATGAGCCCTTTGTTTACTTCTGCTCGATCGGAAATGGCACGCATGCGCGCACCGTCCACTCCCCTTTCGATGAATTCCTCAACTGCTGCCTGTACGATTTTGTCTTCCGTTTCTCGTTTACCCATTTGGGTAGATTTTTGGCAATGTTACGGAGAAGGTCTGATTTGACCATGCACAAAAGCGACTTTTTTACCCATCTGACTAAATTATTTTTTATGCATTTTGTCGGAGCCACGGGGCATTTGTCTAGATTGCGCATTATTTACTTGCTTGCGAGTAGGGTGAATCACCTTGTTGCGGGCGTTTTTTTTCTTTTATATGAACATTTTTGTAGCAAGCCTTTCGTACAATACAAAGGTTGACACTCTGAGAAGAGCATTCGAAGAGTACGGCGAAGTTTCTTCAGCCAAGATCGTTACCGATCGTGACACAGGTAAGTCCAAAGGATTTGGATTTGTCGAAATGCCTGATGACCAGGCAGGACAAAGTGCCATTGATGCTTTGAACCAAAGCTCATTGGATGGTCGAAACATCGTTGTCAAGGTTGCCCTTCCCAAAGCATAATCTGCCGGAAGGTGTTGCTTCCCGGACGAGTTTCGGGATCAACCAACATTGAAAACACGAAAAGCCACGCTGAAAAGCGTGGCTTTTTTCTTTCCCGGAATCTTTGCAACTTGTCATCTCAATTCTTTTCAACGATGTCGCGTCCAATCTATCTCGCCGCCCTACTATTTGCCGTATGGCTTACCTCTTGTACCTTTCATGAACCGCAGATCGTAGCTATACGGAATTTTGAAGCTGTCAACTACCGCCCGCTCAAAGACCAGTTGATCATTCGCTATGAACCGGTGATTCATAACCCCAACGATATTGATCTATGGGTTGACGCGATTAATACCAAGGTGTACTTCGACGGACAATATATTGGTACAGCCAAAAGCGATAAGCACATTGATTTGCCCTCAAAGCGCGACACTTCATTTACGCTCACGCAGAACGTGCACGTCACGAAGCTGTTGAAGAAGATTAAATCTGTTTTCAAAAAAGACTCTATTCCGGTGTTGCTCGACTCCGAGTTCACCGTGAGAGCGATGGATTATGAGGTTACGCTACCCTTCTCCAAAACGATTTATGTGAATCCAAAGAAGGAATTTAGATCGCTCAAATTCCCCTGGTAATACCTTGAATTTTACTTGACCAGATGCACATCGCGCTGGGGAAAGGGAATCGTAATTCCGGCACGATCCAGTGCTTGCTTACATTTTCGCGTGGTTGTCATATACACCGACCAATAATCCTCAGGCTTGCAATAAGGTCGCACAACCAGATTCACCGATGAATCGGCAAGTTCAATAACATCCACAAAAGGCGCGGGATCTTTCAGCACGAGCTCGTTTTCCTCACATACACCACGCAACAGTTCCATTGCCTGGTCGATGTCGGCCTCGTAAGCTATGCCAATCACCAAATCAACCCGAATACGGCCATTTTCGGTAAAGTTGGTGATGTTTCCGTTCATAATAGCACCATTGGGTATGATGACCGTTTTACTGTCGGGCGTTTCCAAAATAGTATTGAAAATATGAATCGCTCGCACAAATCCCTGTGTTCCCTGCATTTCGACCAGATCACCAATTTTGAACGGTTTGAAGAGCATCACTAAAATTCCTCCGGCAAAGTTGGCCAAGGTTCCCTGCAAAGCCAATCCAACCGCCAACCCGGCCGCACCGATGACCGCGACCAGCGAAGCTGTTTCCATTCCTACCATGCCGGCAACGATTACCACCAGCAATACTTTAAATATCCAACCGGCCAGATTAGCGAGGAACGTCTGTAGCTCTGCATCCAGCTTACTTTGAGCACAGGCCTTCGCAATCAATCTTTGCAGTACTTTGATTACCCGGAGCCCTACCACAAGAACCACAAGAGCCATCAATAAGCCGGGGCCGTGTTCTTTGATCAATTCCAATAAAAAGGTTCCTATCGCCTGTACATCCAAATTTTCCATGGTCAGTTATTTTCGGAAGTCAAAAATAAAGAGAACAAAAAAAGCGATGCTAATGCACCGCTTTTTTTGTGTTTCATATGCTTTCTACGACCAGCTCGCGATGGTTTCACCGCGGTATTCACCGGCCATGAGCTTTTCTTTCACTTTGTTGAACGTAGCTATGGTATACTCCACATCCTCCAGCGTGTGAACCGCCGTTGGAATCAAGCGCAACATTATCACATCTTTCGGTACAACCGGATAAACAACGATTGAACAGAAGATTCCATGATTCTCTCTCAAGTCCATGGTGATATTGGTTGCTTCTCCCAACGTTCCCTGCAAGAATACCGGAGTTACTGCAGAGTTAGTTACGCCAATATTAAACCCTGAAGCCTTCAAACCTGATTGCAATGCTTCTGCAATTTTCCAAAGATTGTTCTTGAATTCCGGCTGGGTGCGCATCATTTCCAAACGCTTCATTGCTCCAATGACGATAGGCATCGGCAATGATTTTGCGAAAATCTGCGAACGCATATTGTAACGCAAGTAGTCAATTACATGCTCATCAGCAGCAACAAAGGCACCAATAGTAGCCATTGCCTTGGCAAAGGTTCCGAAGTACACATCGATTTGATCCTGAACTCCCTGGAAATCACCTGTTCCTCTGCCCTGCTCGCCAATGGTCCCAAATCCGTGGGCATCATCAACAAACAACCGGAAGCCGAATTTCTCCTTGTAGCTCACAATCTCCTTCAACTTGCCTTGATCTCCGGCCATTCCAAATACACCCTCAGTTACCACGAGGATACCTCCGCCGGTGCGGTCGGTCAGACTCTTGGCGCGAACAAGCTGCTTCTCGAAGCTCTCCATATCATTGTGCTGATATACAAAGCGCTTTCCTTGATGCAAGCGAACACCGTCAATCATACATGCGTGCGATTCAGAATCGTACACGATTACATCATTGCGGTTAACCAACGACTCAATCGCGCTCTGACAGCCCTGATATCCGTAGTTCAGAAGGTAGGCATCTTCCTTTTGCATGAATTCTGCAAGCTGGCTTTCCAACTCTTCATGATACTTGGTTTGACCCGACATCATGCGGGCACCCATTGGGTAACCCATACCCCACTCGGCCGAAGCCTCTGCGTCGATCTTCCTCACATCGGGATGATTGCAAAGTCCGAGGTAGTTGTTGATACTCCACACCAACACATCCTTTCCACGGAACTGCATGCGGTTACCTATTGGTCCCTCTAGCTTTGGGAAGGTATAGTAACCATGTGATTCCTTGGAGTGCTGACCCAACGGACCACGATTTCCTTTTATACGTTCAAAAATATCCAAGTCACTTGTATTTAGTGCCGTCACCGAAGCGACGAGCGATTTTACTCTGAAAAAATTGGCGCAAAATTAGGCCTAATATCGACATGGGCAAGATCGACAGCTGTATTCTTACATAGCGGCACTTGCCAAATGCGGATGGATAAAAGTACAGTTACCATTACAGCAAAAACGCCGCAGCACCATAAATTAATGAACAGGATCAATCTAATTGCTCACATTCATGTGCTTCAAAACGATACATTCTGAAAGAAATTATCCATTTGGTGTATACCAACACCACCTCTTATCCGTTCCATGAACAATGTCGTAGTGAAAAGCCATAGGCAATGAGCTGTCCTTTTCTTTGCGACAAAAAACTATCTTTGCGCGTTCATTTGAATTGAATGAGAAAATACCTGATTGTTTTTGTCTTTCCGTTGTTGATGTGGGGATGCTCTGAGTACAATAAAGTACTGAAAAGCAATGATCCCGAACTGAAATTCACCAAGTCCATTGAATACTACAATGAAGGCGAGTGCTATAAAGCACTTCCGCTGCTGGAAGAATTGCTTAGTGTAGTGAAAGGAACGCAACGTGCTGAAGATGTGTACTATTACTATGCACAAGTTCATTACTGCGTGAAAGACTACTACCTGGCCAACTACTATCTGAAGACTTTTACCAAGACCTTCTCTTCAAGTCCGCGTGCAGAAGAATGCTTGTTCCTGGCTGCAATGTGTAATTATCAACTCTCCCCAAAGTTCACTCTCGACCAGCAAGACACCCGGAACGCAATCGACGAATTTCAACTGTTTCTCGACCGGTATCCCCAATCGGAACTGAAGGACTCGTGCAATACCATGATTGCTGACCTCCGCTATAAATTGGAGGTGAAGGAATTTGAAAATGCCAAGTTGTATTCGACAACCGAAAAATACCTCGCTGCTTCTATCGCACTGCGCGACTTTGTGGATCAATTCCCGGCATCTCAGTTCGCTGAAGAAGCGATGCACCTCATCGTAAAAAACACCTATCAATACGCCACGAATAGCATTGAAGCAAAGAAACTTGAGCGTTTTGAGGAAACAACGAAATCTTATCTTAATTTTGTCACCCGTTTTCCGGAGAGTAAACTTTTGAAAGAAAGTGAAAAATACTACCAGGACAGTCTGGCGGAAATCGAAAAATTAAAGACACAAAAGTCATAGCATGGATTACAAAAAGACAAACGCTGCCAAGACTACCGTTACCCGAAACACTATTGATTTGCGAAATCGTGTGGATGGTAATATCTATGAAGCTATCGTGGTTCTGAGCCGTAGGGCGAATCAAATCTCGAAAGGGATGAAAGAAGAACTTCACTCAAAGCTGCAGGAGTTTGCCAGCCATCAGGATAATCTGGAAGAGATTTTCGAAAACCGCGAGCAAATCGAAATCAGCAAATTCTATGAGCGTCTGCCAAAACCTCATAGCATCGCTCTTCAGGAAATGATGGAGGAAAAGATCTACTTCCGTCACCCGGAAAAAGAAATTACTGATCCAACCGAAGAATAATCGGGTTGATCCAATAAAAGATAAAGATGGTTTCGGCCATCTTTTTTTATTTTCACGAAGTGCTTGAGAACAAAAAAATAGTACTGGCCATTACAGGAAGCATTGCCGCCTATAAAGCAGCTTTCCTGGTCCGTCTGCTTGTAAGGGAAGGCGCCGATGTGCGCGTTGTACTTTCACCGGGCGCGCTGGAATTTGTAACTCCTCTTACCCTGGCCACACTCAGTAATCACCCTATTCACTCTGATTTTACCGAAGACAAAGCCCAGGGAACCTGGACCAATCACGTGGAGATGGGACTTTGGGGCGATCTGATGATTGTCGCTCCCTGCACAGCCAATACCCTCTCCAAGATGGTATCCGGACAATGCGACAATTTCCTGATGGCGGTATACCTTTCGGCAAAATGTCAGGTGATGATTGCTCCGGCCATGGACCTTGACATGTTTGCTCATGCGTCCACACAAGACAATCTCAACACACTTAGATCGCGAAATGCAATTATCCTGGATGCCGAATCCGGAAAACTGGCTTCAGGTCTGGAGGGGAAAGGCAGAATGATGGAGCCGGAGTCCATTCTCGAGCACGTGATAGCCTACTTCCATCCAAAGAGAAGACTCGTTGGTAAAACGGTTTTAATCACGGCCGGACCAACTCACGAACCTCTCGATCCGGTGCGATTCATCGGCAACCGCTCCACGGGAAAGATGGGAATGGCGATCGCAGAGGCGGCCATCGACCGTGGGGCGAGGGTGACCGTGGTCGCGGGGCCAACTGTCACTG
>JAGQVX010000143.1 GCA_020437755.1 Flavobacteriales bacterium | reverse complement strand
TCTGCTCACCAGGCCGGTGATGAAGTTACCGTGCGGTATGTGCGCGATGGTAAAAAGAAAAAGACAAAAGCCACCCTTGGCGAGCGTCCGCTGGAAGACCAGGTATATCGATTCAATGGTTTTGGAGATTGGGAAGATTATGATGGAGTGAACTACCTGGTATTCCCCGAAGATATTCAAGAGCAGTGGGAACGGGAACCTTTGGAAGTGGAAATTAAGCCCTTTTTAGGTGTATCTCCGGCTTGCGGTAGCACACCCGGTGAAGGGATTGAGCTCGGATCAATAACAACCGGCTCTTCTGCAGAAGAAATGGGGTTGATGGTTGGAGACCGCATAACCGGATTCAACGGCAAGGCCATCAACAGCTTTGATGAACTTACCGAAGCGATTTACGAAGTAGCTCCGGGTGATGAGGTGCGCATTGACATTGTGCGCGAAGGAAAGGACAAGAAAATCAAAGGCGAAATAGGTCAGCGCGCTTACACATCTTACGACGATACCGACATTTTCCGTGAGTTTAAAGGATGCGATGAAAACGGTAAGATGGAGTACCACTATGAATTCGACTTTGATGAGAAGAGTCTGGAAGAAATGGTGGCCGACCTCAACCGCCGGGAAGCCGAGCGTCAAGCCCGCCTGGATGAATGGGCTGCTCAGCAAGTGGAAGCCGCAGAGGAATTGCACATCTTCATCGAAGTGGATAATATTTCCAAAGAAGATCTCGATCAGGTCAACGCGTCTGCAGAGACACCGTTGAAGAACGACAACGATTTACCGGTTGAAGGAATTAGCTTCTACCCCAACCCCAACTCGGGAGTGATCAATCTGAATTTCTCTCTGAATGATCGCTCAGCAGTTGATATTTTGATCTACAATCACCTGGGAAGCATTATATACAAGGAGAACGTCATGAACTTCAATGGCAGCTATCAAAATCTAATTGATATCTCCAAGGAAGCTGATGGCACTTACTTCCTTCAGATTATGCAGGGCGGAAAAACATACAGCAAGAAACTCATCAAGAACAGCTAGAGGAATCATCCTCGGCGTATAGCGTGAAAGGTCAGCCTGAGGTTGGCCTTTCTTTTTTTGGATTTATTCCGACATTTGGCCGCATGGCCGCAAATGACCAATACTATGGAACCCCGTAACCGCGTATTTATCGCCACCAGTATGGATGGTTTTATCGCCGACAAGAACAACAGTATTGACTGGCTCAACGATATTCCCTCCGATGAAAATGACGACCATGGCTACGGGGCTTTTATGGAGCAGACCGACGCCCTGGTGATGGGGCGAAAGACCTTTGAAACCGTTGATGGATTTGGTGTTGACTGGCCATACACCAAGCCTGTGTACGTGGTAAGTAATACCATGAAAGAAGTGCCTGAGAAATACCAAGGTAAAATCACCCTGCTGGGCGGAACTCCTCCTGAATTGCTCGAAAGAATTCACGCGTTAGGACATACTCAATTGTATATCGACGGAGGGAGCACCATTCAACACTTTCTGCAGCACGACCTGATTGATGAGATGATCATCACGACCATCCCTGTCCTGCTGGGTGAAGGTGTTTCCCTATTTGGCGTTCTGCCCCACCCACTTGATTTTCAATGCGTATCCACTTCAAACCCTATGGCATTTCTGTCGCAATCGCATTATATTCGAAGGCGCGGTTGAGCACGCGTAGCACAGAAAAAACCCTTTTAAAACAGCAAAGCATGGCATACAGTGAACATCAGGCCGACCGCATTCGTCAGCGACTGCGAAAGCAGGCCCAAGTATCGGAGAAGAAAATGATGGGAGGTTTGATCTTCATGGTGAATGAGAAGATGTGTCTGGGCCTGGACCAAGACAAGGAAACCGGCGATGATCGGTTGATGGTGCGCGTGGGAAAAGCCTCTCATGACGCATTAATTTTTCAAAAAGGCAGTCGCCAAATGGATTTCACCGGAAGAGTTATGCGGGGATTCCTCTTTATTGACCCGGATGGATTCGACCTTGAAGATGATCTCGATTTCTGGATCGATAAAGCACTGGAATTCAATGGAAAACTAACCGAGACATGAATCTACTCCTCCGCTAATCGGAATGATAACCATTGCTCCTTTCGCCCATCTGTACCGGGTCTTTTCCTTATGACTTCCTCCGGGAAATGCGGTAACTAAATTTATCGCTCATCCGTCCCAATAGAGGCATATTATCCGTTACCTTTGTTGAAGATGATGAAACAAGCAATTGTAGTTCTGTTGTGCCTTGTGGCCACATTCCATACCTTGGCACAGGAAGAATCTGAAGAAAAGATTATCCAGTTCTCAGGAATGGTCGTGACCGGTGATTCTCTGGTTCCGGTTCCCCTAGTTACGGTGTATCGCGATCGAGATCAACGGGGTACGGTCTCCGATTTTTATGGCTTTTTCTCGCTTCCCGCTGTAAATGGTGACACCATTGTTTTCTCGTCTATTGGCTATACCCCCGCGCGTTATGTCATTCCGGAGGAAATTGCCGACAATCGCATCTCCATTGTTCAATTCATGCAACGTGACACAGTGAATTTGCCTGTGACCTACGTCTATCCCTGGCCGGCTCCCCAGAAGTTCAAGGAAGCCTTCCTCGCACTTGACCTGCCCGACGATGAAGTGGAGCGCGCTCGCAAGAACCTCGAGTCCATGCTGATCTATGAAAAAACCATAGCGCTGGGTGCCGACGGTAGTGAGAATTACAAAATGGCCATGAGACAACGTGCCGA
Organism: Flavobacteriales bacterium; assembly: GCA_020437755.1. Lineage (GTDB taxonomy): Bacteria > Bacteroidota > Bacteroidia > Flavobacteriales_D > Sanyastnellaceae > JADFAK01. The sequence continues at coordinate 5,850 of JAGQVX010000143.1, read as the reverse complement.
TGCCTTGTATTATCAAGGAGGCACACCTCCTATTTCCCTCCTAAACCCTATTGCCTGGGCACAATTCATACAGGCATGGAGAAATGGGGATTTTAAACAATAATTTCTTTTACGCTGGGGCGCCTTTGGGGTAGACTTTGGTAGTTGTGGAGCCTTTGAGACGCGATAAATCGCGTCTGTACGGTGAGGGATTCTTATTGCCCTGATTCCGCTGGATTATCGGTGAGGACGTGGGATAAGAGAGAGAGACGCGATAAATCGCGTCTCTACGAGCGATGATATCAATGAATCCAACCTTATTCGTTTATCAACTGATACCGGCTTTTATGAGAGGCTCGCAATTTTTTGTGGAAAAACGTGTTAACGCTATGTGGATTTTCATTTGGCGCATGCCTGATGATTGTCCATACAACGCCTTGGAATTGCAGGCCCCGTAATCTTTCAAACAGGAATCCACAAGATTTAGATGTTTGAGCGGGCGATACCCATGGCGCGAAGCAAAATGACTACTTTTGACGCCCGATGACAAGGAAGGCTTTATTCATTGTTCTATTCACCATGATCAGTTGCGCAGGATTTGCGCAGGAACCCGGCGTTCTATACGGAATTGTCCGCGACCTATCGGGTAATACGATACCGGGTGCATCTGTTTATATTGAGTCAAAACCCACAATCAATACACTAACCGACGCGGAGGGTAAATACGAACTGGACCTGCCGGCCGAAAGGGATTGGGAGATCATTTTTAGCACGCTCGGTGGTCAGGCTCAACGAAAGCTGGTGCGGCTGGCTCCCGGTGAACGAAAGGAAATGAATATCCGTCTGAGTAACGTCGAGACCATACGCCAGGTAAACATTTCCGCATCGGATGAGCGTAGAAAACCCATAAACAAACTCGATCCACGGATTGTAGTGAATATTCCCACCCCATCACAGGGAATTGAGGGTATTCTCGCTGTGGCCCCGGTGAACTTTTCCAACGAATTAAGTAGCAGCTACTCCGTGCGTGGCGGTAATTTCGATGAGAACCTTGTTTATGTCAATGACATTCAGGTATACCGTCCGTTTTTGGTACGGGCCGGACAGCAAGAAGGATTGAGCTTTCCGAATCCCGACATGGTAGATAATATTGAATTTTCGGCCGGTGGATTTGAAGCCAAGTATGGTGACCGGATGAGCTCTGTGCTGGACATTCGCTACCGTCGCCCAACGGAGTTTGGCGGACGTGTAAGCGGTGGATTTCTCGGTGGCTCGATACAATTGGAAGATATTGGCAAGAAAAAACGATTTACGCATAATACCGGCATACGGTACAAGTCGAACGCATATTTGCTGGGGAGTTTAGATACCCAAGGAGATTACAATCCCAACTACACGGACGTTCAAACCTTTATCACCTTCAAACCGGAAGAGTACAGTCCACTCGAAATCCAGTTTTTGGGTAACTACTCACGCAATCGCTACAATTTCATTCCCTCAACAAGGGAGACCGATATCGGGAACATCAATGAGGCCTTGCGGCTCACTATATTCTTCGACGGACAAGAAGTAAGTCAGTTTGAAACCTGGTTTGGAGCCTTGTCGACCAATTATCTGGTGAATGAAAAGGTCTTACTGCGCTTTATTGGTTCGGGTTTTCAAACCGACGAAACAGAGACCTTCGACATATTGGGAGCGTATAGTCTGGATGAATTGGAGCGCGACTTGGGAAGTGATCAATTTGGTGAGGTGCTCCGAAATCGGGGTGTTGGCGGCTTTTTGGAACACGCGCGCAACTCGTTGAATGCCCGGGTGTACAATTTCACGCATAAAGGATTTGCCGAATTGGAGCAATCCGGACATTACCTCGAATGGGGTGCGCGATATCAGTATGAGGACATTCTCGACAAGCTCAGTGAATGGACCTATATTGATTCTGCCGGCTATGCCTCTCCCCGTCCGAATGACATTCCGGGAGTAGCCGGCAATGGCAACGGACAAACCATTGCGCTCCATGACGTTATCAAGAATCAGAACCACGTTATATCGAGCAGGATAACCGGATTTGTGCAAGACAGCAAGGAGTGGGAATTTGAAAATGGTGATAAAGTCACAGCCAATTTGGGCGTGCGCGGCAATTACTGGACTTTTTCCGATCAGTTTGTCTGGGGACCACGAGCCAACTTGAGCTACAAGCCTTTTCAGGAGCGGACCCGACATATCAAGAAGACCGGACAAGATACTACATTCGTGAGGGACGTGGTGTTCACATTGGCCGGAGGAGTTTATTGGCAACCGGCCTTCTACCGCGAGATGCGCGATTTACAAGGAGGGGTCAATCCGGATATTAAGGCTCAACGCGCTATTCATGTTGTAGGGGGAATGGACTACATTTTTCTCGCTTTTGGACGACCTTTCAAGCTGATTACGGAGGTGTACTACAAGGATATGGATTACCTCATACCTTATGAAGTTGACAATGTCAAGTTGCGGTACTACGCCACCAACAATGCCAAGGGATATGCTTATGGTGCGGACGTAATGCTCAACGGCGAGTTCATCAATGGCGTTCAAAGCTGGATGCGCCTTTCATACCTTAAAACAGAGGAAGATATCCTCGATGACTTTTACTACGAATATGTGAATAGCGACGGTGAAGTAATCATTCCCGGATATACCTTAAATGACACACCGGTGGACTCTTCAATCACCTATCCGGGGTATATCCCCCGCCCCACCGATCAGCGGGTGAGTTTTAGTCTGCTTTTCCAGGACGAGATGCCACGCTGGCCTGAGTTTAAGGTATTACTTAGTCTGTACTATGGTGCTCCCCTGCCCTTTGGTCCGCCATCGTTTGAACGGTATCTCGATACGGAGCGCACACCAGCCTATCGTCGGGTGGATATTGGCTTCAGTCGAGAGTTGTTTACGAACAGGGAGAAGAAAACCACCAAGTTGAATACCTTCTTCAAATCGGGGAGAATTCAATTGGAAGTGTTTAACCTGCTGGGTATCAACAACACGATCAACTACACCTGGATTGAGGACGTGAACGGCAGACAATATGCTATTCCCAACTTCCTCACTGGCCGAAGGATCAACCTCAAATTATCTCTGCAGTTCTGATTGCAGGCAGATTGTCTGTATCTTTAGCTTATGAATCGGCTTATTTTCGTGGTTGTTACAACGCTGCTGGCATTAAGCCAAATGGCCTATGCCCAACAATGTATCGCAGACCGGTACAGTGAACTTCCGCTATTCGATTCTTCGCAAATTGTGATTCAACACGACTTATCCTACGGCTCGGCCAATCACTTTCTCACCGGTGTGGAGGTTGACCTTCAATACAATATCTACTACCCTGATCCTGAAATAGATACATTGAGTTTACGTCCATTGGTAGTATTGACCCATGGCGGCAGTTTCATGGCAGGAAACAAGGACGATATGAATTACCAGTGCATGGAATTGGCGCGGAGGGGGTTTGTAGCGGTGAGTGTTGGATATCGCCTGGGATGGGGTTGTGGCGGTGCGGATTTCTTACAGATTTGTCTCTTTTGCGGGGGCCTCTCAGGTGATTTGAGGCGTGCCGTGTATTGTGCAGTGCAAGATCATCGTGCGGCTATGCGCCATTTGCTGGATAACGCCACCGTCTACAAAATTGACCCCCAATGGATTTTTACGGGTGGAGAAAGTGCAGGATCCATAACCACCATGCTCAGTCAGTACTGGACCCAGGCCGATGCCGATGCCTTTATCCCCAATTTTTCATCCACAGCCGGCGGATTGGATAGCAGTGGCAACAGCTCAACATCGACCTATGAGGTTCGTGGGATGCTGAACACGTGTGGAGCAGTCAATTCAACAGCCGTAGTGCAAGACAACCCCTTGCCTACCATTCATTTCCATGATGAAGCAGATTGTGTGGTACCCTTTGGATGTGCCCCGGTAATGCATTGCTTATGCACCTCATTCTTTTCGGTGTGCGGTTCGTCAGTGATTCATTCGACGTTGAACAATTTGGGAGTTTGTTCCGAACTGCATATTGTCCCGGGGAGCATCAACCATTGCTCGTACCCCGTGAATTCGCGCATTCAGAAATCGGCCTGCTTCATGAAGCGGTTGATGTGTGGTATATGCACCAGTTTGTCCAATACCGACGTATATGCCGCCACGCAATGCAGCCCCTTAACCTCAACTGAAACAGGTTATGCAGGATGCACTTATGCGGACGCAATAAACTACGATCCGCAAGCCACCTTTGACGACGGAAGTTGCACCTTCAATACGGTGCTGCCTTGTCCGGCAGATTTCAACACCGATCACGTGGTTAACGTCGCAGATTTGTTGTTGTTTTTGGGAATGATGGGATGCACCTGGTAGAGAATCAGGCATTCGCCAAATGACAAACAATGGTCATGGTTGTGCCTTTTTGCCGCACACTTTCAATGTGCAGCCTTGCCTCCTGTCGATTGAGAAGATCCTTTACAATTTCCAAACCCAGCCCGTTCCCCGGTTCATTTCGTGTACCGGATAGCGATTCGTTCTTACCCTTTTCCAGGAGTTTCTGTACCTGGTCTGCCGTCATGCCTACCCCCTGATCTTTAATTTCGATATGGGCACTTCCTTCGGTAGCATAGTTTCGAATAAAAATAGCTGACCCGTCAACGGAGTACTTTACGGCGTTGCTGATCAGGTTTCGCACACAAACGAGCAATACGGTATGGTCGAGTTGGACGGATTGTGGTTGAAGGTTCTCAATCACTTCTATTCGCTTCAATCCAATAGCTGAGCTCTGGTCCTCAATAGCATCGTGCAATGCATTTCGCACATCACACCGCACATCGCCTTTGCCGTTTAGGGCTGAAGATGCCGAAGCCCACGACAAAAGGCTGTTCGTAATGGAAATTCCATTCTTAACCGCCTTATTCATCATGTCGATGATCTCTTCACGGGGAATGGGAGGAGCATCGTCATCGAGGAGGGCTGCCAGACTTGAAATCTGATTGAACGGTTGTTTTACATCATGTCCGAGGATGTGGAGCAAATCCATTTTAGAATCAAAATCACCAGATTCAAGCTGGGCTTTGATTTCATTCCTCATCTCCTCTTCTCGCTGATTGAGCTTGTTGGTAATTCTCTTGTTGAGGAATACAAGCAGCCCGCCGGCAACAACAGTCAGAAATAAGAAAATCACGTACGCGCCGCTATCCTCAGCGTAAGGGCTCAGCATTACAGTAAAGGTGTGAATGAGCTTGAATACGAGGATTGAGAATATGACCCTGTTGTTGAACAGGATAGCTGACAGAACGATAAACAGCCAACTGATGAGCTCAAACTTGATATAATACGTGGAGAATTCAAAAGTTTGTCGGAGATCCCAGAAAAATGTGGACACGTAGATACTGACCAGCACTACAAACATGGATAAAATGACCACATACCCCAATTGCAGCTTTCCCATTCTGTAGAAGGCAAAAGCGGTAAGCATAATCACCAAATCAACCACATCCTTCCAAATGAAGAAGGGGTGTTCAAAGCGTGTATATTCCAGAATCAGGTCAAGACTCACGCCAGCCGCTATTACGGCAAAGGCGAATCCACCAAATGTCGGGAAGGCTTTGTGAAAAAAGCGATTTAAACTGGTTTCAGATAACAAGGTGCTGGTTTGTGTGAAATGTAAGCTTATTTTATAAAAGGCTGCTTATGATATCCCCTGCTTTAATTCACAATTTTCCGATTATGGGGGTTGAGACGCGATGAATCGCGTCTGTACGGGGGGGTGTCTCGAATCACTATTTAAAACTCACCTTTGTATTGGGGTTGGAGTGTTCCTCGGGGCGGCACCCTCAGGCCCAATATTGCAAAATT
>JAGQVX010000142.1 GCA_020437755.1 Flavobacteriales bacterium | reverse complement strand
GAGTTTCTCGCGTTTTCATGTAATACGCGTCGCCAACCTGTTGGCACAGCGCCATCAATCCTCGCTGTTCCAGGTTCTCTCTGAGAAACGTATTTTCTTCGACTATTCCCTCCCGCAAGGCCTCTTCACGCGATTGCATATACGTTGCTTCATCCCACAACCTCAACACCGCAATATCCAGCCGAATTAATGCCGTATCCTGCGGCATGTAACCGTCCGACTCGTACTCGTCAATCAGAGCGCCCTTCAATTTGCCGTATGGCAGTATATAGCTCACCGAGTCTCCTGCATGCAATCCACAAACCTGCACGCTCAATTCAGGATCGCCAAAAATCTCAGGATCAACCTGCTGAAATCCATAGTCGACATGATAATCTTCTCGCTTTTCCCGCACGCGCCACAACTTACAGGTAAGGTCCACATAATACGCGTCACAAAGCTCAAGGCCTTCATCACCAAATCGGTGAAGACTCAGATACAGGTCATCGCCAACCTTTGTATATCCGGGAGGAGAGGGTGTGCACGAAATCAATGCTAGCAGCCAGACGATGAGCATTCGATTCATTGTACTTTACTCAGCGTGAGGTCGTAAACCAGAATAGAATTGGGTGGAATCCGATCGAGATCACCGGTAAATCCATAAGCAAAATGGGAAGGCAATACCACATGTGCCTTATCTCCTTCGCGCATATGAAGCACAACTTCGTGCAGACCACTTTCTGCCTCCGACTGTCCGACGCTGAACACCTTTGGCCCATCTACATCCGAAGAATAAAGCGGAGTATCGTCGATCAGTTGAGACACGAAGTCCAGCGCAACAATCGAATTGAATCGTACCGAATCGCCCGCTCCATGTTCGTATATTTCATAGTAAATCCCTGTGCTGGTTTTGGTCATAGACCAGCCTTTCTCGCGGATATACGCTTCAATGTCGGCATGCTCTTCGAGCACTACCTGACGACGGGCCTGTATCAGATCTTCTTGAATCTGCTGTGGGTCGGTCTGCTGATATTGCTTTTTCTCCCTGCATCCTTCGCAAGATATAAGGAGCGCCGCTATCAGTGCAAATAAGGTATATCCTCTCATTCGTAATCCAGTTGGTTTCGGTAATCAGGAAGTATGGCGCGAAGTCTTTCGTAGGTCTGTTCTACCGATTCTTCACTCATCCCACCTGCCGCATTGTTGTGGCCTCCTCCATTGAAGTGTGCGCGGGCAAATTCATTCACGTTGAATTGCCCCTTGGAGCGAAACGACATTCGGGTATTGTTATTTCCTTCACGGATGAAAACGGCCAGATTGATCCCCTTGATGCTCAACGCATAGTTCACCAATCCCTCCGTATCGCCTTGTCGGTGGTGATGTGCCTTCAACTCCTCTGCAGTCAAAGTAATGACAGCGGTGCGCAAGTCTTGATACACGTCAAGCTTCTGACTCAACGCATAACCCAATAATTTCAAACGATCTTCCAGGTTGGTGTCATACACTGCCCGGTGAATCGCGGAATGATCCAATCCGTTTTCGATTAAGCGCGCGGCAATTTGATGCGTATACGGACTCACCGAAGGAAATCGGAAACTGCCTGTATCGGTCATGATTCCGCAATAAATCCCCTGAGCAATTTCATTGTCAATCAACGCCACATCCCCACGGCTCTCGATGAACTGATACACCATTTGAGCCGTTGAACACGACGATACATCACTGAATGTCACGCGAGCATAAGATTCCGGAGCCTGGTGATGATCAATCATAATCATCTCACAATCAACATTTTCAAGCAATGGACCCACGTCACCACATCGTTTAAGTGAGTTATAATCCAGCGTGAAAATCACGTCTGCCGTTGATATCAACTCAGCTACACGGTCGGGTGCATCATCCATAATGAGAACTATTTCCTGACCCGGAATCCAACTCAAGAAATCCGGATACGCATCCGGAACGACCACAAAAACTTCAGCAGCAGTGCATTTCTTCAGGTACAACGCAAGGGCCAGACTCGATCCTACCGCATCCCCATCGGGTGACTTGTGTGTTGAGATGACAATGCGACCGGCGTTTGCAATCAATTTGCCTGCAGCAGCTACCTTATCTTCTTCGAATACTCCTTTCATAGATGCACCAAAAATAGCAGGATTATATTGGTCCTAAACGCCAACTTGTCCACAGATTATGAAGGTTTTTCGACCCGTTCTGCATATTGTCATGTTCACCTTCCTAACCATTATCTCCCAAGTTGGCGGATTGGAATATGTGTTAATCGTGTATCTATCTCGCCTTACCCGCTCTAGATTTAAAACGCGCAGTCAGCATATCGCCTTTCTCACCCCTGTTGCAATGGTAGTTCACGCGGCTTGTGTTTGGGTGGTCATTCCACACTTAGCGCAGGCCCTTGGAAGGGAACCCCTTCCAATTTCATCTCAAAACATTGAAGCCCATGCATTTCATACGGTACTCTTATATCGGAATTATGTGAATAGTGGTATTGAATCAGAATTGAATCAAATTACAAATGCCATCCAATCCGAGTGCAACAACCCCAATATCAAGCTGGTATACCTCGATGCTTGCTTTCCCTTTTTTGATGGATTTCCCCTCCTGCCTCATTTGAGTCACAATGATGGTCGTAAAGTAGACCTGGCCTTCCTGTACTCCAATGATCAGGGCTACATTCGTGGTGGTGTGAAAAACTGGCTGGGTTACGGAGTTTATGAAAATCCATTGCCGGGAGAATCCAATCAACCCGACAAGTGCGCGGAGGCCGGCTTTTGGCAATATAGCGCATTGTCTTTGGTTGCCTTTGACCATCATCCTGAGTATTTCACGACTGCTTCACTCAATAAATCTCTCGTAGCCCAATGCACCGGTAATAGCAGGGTCCAGCGTATATTTCTGGAACCGCATCTACGAGAACGTTGGAACTTATCCCACCCTAAAATTCGGTATCATGGCTGCCATGCGGTGCGTCATGATGATCACATTCACCTCGAGTTTAACTAAGAGCTTCGGTATTATGCGTTATGGATACACTTGTTATTCGGGCTTCTTCAACTACTTTTTCTCATTTTCAGGCATTCGCCAAATGTCAAATCGTTCTGTCGTAACTTTGTACCATGCAGCTAATTCGACTCGCGCTCATCGCCTCTATAATGCTTTCTTTTGTGCACAAGTACTACGTGAGTAGCACGCGGATGGAATTTAATCCGCAGTCGGGCAGCTTTGAAATCACCATGAAAATCTTTACCGATGACCTCGAAAGGACTCTTCGAAGCACATTTGATGATGAGCTTCAGATGGAGTTGGGTGTTGCATCGCGGGAACTCAATTACCACATGGAAGACTACCTGAGGCAACACTTTGAGGTGATCTTTGATGACGTTCCTACCACCTGGTCTTATGTAGGGATGGAAGTGGAAATGGATCGAACTTTTATTTATCTGGAACTGCCTCGTTTGCTGCCTTTCTCCGAAATGAAGGTGCGCAATACATGCCTTTTTGATTCTTTCGAAAAACAATCCAACATCATTGACATTGTCTACCAGGGCAAGTCGAAGAAACTGGTCTTATATCCCGGGTTTGATCACGACAGCTACTTCTATTGATATGACGAAAAAAGAAAAAGCTGCGTACATTATCGAAGAGCTTGAAAGGCTCTACCCCGAAACTCCCATTCCTCTTGATCATAGCAGTCCCTACACACTGCTTATTGCAGTCCTCCTCTCGGCCCAATGCACCGATGCACGGGTAAACCAAATAACTCCACACCTGTTTTCAAGGGCTGATAATCCGTTCGATATGACACGCCTAAGCCGGGAAGAGATCGAAACCATCATTCGTCCCTGCGGTCTGGGACCGGCAAAATCCAAGGCCATTGCCCAACTCAGCCAAATTCTCGTTGAGGAGAAGAATGGCGAGGTCCCACAGACGTTTGAAGGTCTGGAAAAACTTCCGGGCGTCGGACATAAAACCGCTTCTGTAGTGATGTCCCAGGCCTTTAACCACCCCGCATTCCCCGTCGACACGCACATCCATCGCATGATGTATCGCTGGGGACTGAGCTCGGGCAAAAACGTGGTCGAAACGGAGCGCGATGCGAAGAAGCTGTTCCCGCGTGAGTTGTGGAATAAACTGCATCTGCAAATTATTTTTTACGCACGTGAATATTCTCCCGCACGTGGTGCACGCAAGGACAAGGACTTTATTACGATGAACATCGGACGGAAATCGGAAATCGCCCTGTTGAAGTAATTACTCCTGATCGGGCGAAAACCGCGACATCACCGAGTGAGAAACCCCGGTATTGCTGAATCCTCCATCGTGAAACAGGTTCTGCATGGTTACATACTTGCACAAATCCGAGAACAAGGCAATGCAGTAGTTTGCACAGTCAATCGCCCCGGCATTGCCCAATGGACTCATTTCTTCAGCATAGGAAATGAACTCATCAAATCCTTTCACTCCACTGCCTGCTGTTGTGACGGTTGGAGATTGCGAAACGGTGTTAACCCGAACTTTGTTTGCTGTACCGTAATGGAAACCAAATCCACGCGTGATTGATTCCAAAAGCGATTTGGCGTCTGCCATATCCCCATAATCCGGAAAAATACGCTGTGCGGCGATATAGGTGAGTGCCACTACAGATGACCATTCATTGAGGGCATTGAGCTTCATAGCCGTGGCCAGTGTCTTGTGCAAAGAAATTGCCGAGACATCCATAGTCTGCTGGTACCATTGATAATTCACATCTGTGTAGTGCTTTCCTTTGCGCACATTGGGTGACATTCCAATGGAGTGCAACACAAAATCAATCTTACCTCCGAAATGCTCCATTGCACCGGTAAACAATTTTTCTAAATCTTCAAGGCTGGTCGCATCGGCCGGTATCACAGGTGCGTTGCCGCACTTGGCCGCCAACTCGTTGATGGCCCCCATCCGCATCGCAACAGGAGCATTCGTTAATACGATTTCAGCACCTTGAGCATACGCTTGTTCAGCTACAAACCACGCAATGGACTGATCATTCAACGCCCCAAAGACGATACCTTTTTTTCCTTTCAGAAGATTGTTTGACATGAGATTCATTTTGTGTTCGGGGTCAAATCTACTTCATTTCGGTCATTTGGAAACAGAGTAATGTCAATTTGAACTCAATTCGGCTATTCCAATAAAAAGCAGTCCACTGCTCAAAGCGAATCGAAAAAAAAATACTGATTTAGGAAAGTTGTGAGAAACTACAACCTTGTAGGGCGATAAACTCATTTCTAAGCTGATGGATGACCTTTGAACCTTCATCCCGAACAATGGAGAAAGAATACGTTTTTGGCTCAAATTATTACAACCAAAAAGTCCCGCAGGCTGCGGGACTCAATGGCTTAAACTGAAAAACTAAAAACTATTTTAAATTACTCTTGAAAAGCAGGGGCTCCCCCCTTCTCTCCTCTCAACTAACTTAAAAAACTATGTGTTTTAGGTACACTACCTAAATGGCTGCTGTAAAACTACATTATTTTGTACGCTTTCAAAGAAACTACTGTCACACTAAAGTATGCAATTCACAATTTTCCCATTTTGGGAAACATTTTTGACGGATTGAGTATATCGTTGGGGTCAAAGAGGCTCTTAATACCTCGCATCAAATCAAGCTCCGAATCCTTGAATATCAGTGACATATACTCCTTCTGCACCCATCCAATGCCATGCTCACCACTAATGGTTCCACCGAGTTTCTTCGTTAATAAAAAAATGCGGGTGATTGCCTCCTTCAGCTTGTCATTCCAAAATTCATCCGACAACCCATCGCGCAGAATATTGATGTGTAGATTTCCATCGCCTGCATGGCCGTAGCAAACCGAGCGAAACCCAAATTCCTTTCCAATCTCCTTCACCCCGGCCAACAATTCGGGCAAATGGTACCGGGGGACAACAGTATCTTCTTCTTTATAAACCGAGGTCGTCTTCACTGCTTCTCCTACCTTCCTGCGCAGCATCCACAGCTTGTCTTTTTGAGATTGCGATTCCGCAAACAGGATTTCGCCACATTCATAACCTTCCAATACTTCCGTTATCACTTCACACTCCTTCATTAATCCGTCCATATCCTGACCATCTACTTCAATAAGCAGGTGTGCAGCATACGTATCACCAAAGTCAAAAGGACGTTCACCAATAAATGCAGAAGTTATTGAAATGGCATCCTGCTCCATAAACTCCAGAGCTGACGGTGTTACCCCGGCCCTGAATATGGCCGACACCGCTTCACAAGCTTTTCCGGCCGATGTGAAAGGCGCAAGCATGAGTAAATTGTATTTCGGGTAAGGAATCAGTTTCAAAACGGCTTTAGTCACGACTCCAAGCGTTCCTTCACTTCCAACAATCAATTGAGTCATATTGTAGCCTGTAGAATTCTTCAGCGTATTGGCCCCCGTCCATATGACTTCACCGTTGGGCAAAACCACCTCCAGATTCAACACCCAGTCCTTGGTAACCCCATATTTTACCGCTCTCGGCCCACCCGAATTCTCAGCGATGTTGCCACCTATGAAACAAGATCCACGGCTGGCAGGATCGGGTGCATAATACAATCCTTGCTTTTGAACCTCTTCCTGCAATACCTGGGTAATGACTCCGGGTTCCACTAAAACTTGTTGATTGAATGTATCAATATTCAATATCTTGTCAAATCGCTCCATCGACAATGCAACTCCCCCGCACACCGGTAATGCCCCTCCGCTCAGTCCGGTGCGAGCTCCCATGGGGGTCACGGGGATACGATGCTCATTGCATATGCGGAGGATCGTAGAAACTTCTTCAACCGTTGCAGGTTTGGCGACTGCCTGAGGAAGGAAACGCAAGTCCTCAGTCTCATCATGACTGTAATACTCCAGTGTTTCTTGTTGGAACAATAGCGTGTCATTCGACAAATGCTTTTTTAGCTCCGAAAATCCGGCTTCCATCGTTCGCTCATCCATTGGTCATGAATATTTACTGATGATCAAATTCCTTCCAAAGGAAAAAAAGGATTTGCTATCTTCGACCGCTTTGATCCTTTGTGGACAACTTTTTGATGTTTACCCGGCCAATCGGGAACGACATCTACCAATTATTTAAACTTATTTTTCACGTGAAAACCATATTCTCACTCGGGCTAATCTGCCTGTCTTTCCTTCTTCCTTTCAGCAGCATAGCTCAGGAAATGCTTACCAATGAAGCCATTTGGTACAGCAGCGAATTTCGAACAGACTACGTATCCGGAGTCAACTCCATGAACGATGGAATCCACTACACTTCGCTGGAATATTCCGACGAAAATGGAAGTGAAATTGTCAAGTATGCCTATGCTACGGGCAAAAAGGTTGATGTGATTGCTACGTCTTTGCAGGTATTCAAAGACAAATCCAAGATTATCGAAAACTATGAATTCAGTGCAGACGAAAAGAAACTGCTTCTGGAAACCGAAAGCCAAAGCATTTACCGCCACAGCTTCACGGCCAATTACTACATCTGGGATATGGAGGCCCGACACGCCTTTCCACTAGCCGACTTTTCGAAAGGGCAACAACGCTTGGCAACATTCTCACCTACGGGGGATCAGGTCGCGTTCGTGCGTGACAACAATATTTTCATTTCCGACCTCCAGTACCGGGAAGAGGTACAGGTAACGTTCGACGGAAAGATGAATGAAATCATCAACGGATTTCCAGATTGGGTTTACGAAGAAGAATTTGGTTTTTCACGTGGTTTTTTCTGGTCACCCGGTGGGAATCGTATCGCTTACTACAAATTTGACGAATCGCAGGTAAGGCAGTTCCAAATGGCCATGTACGGCGACTTGTATCCGAATCAGTACACGTACAAGTATCCGAAAGCCGGCGAAAAAAATTCAGCAGTAAGTATATACGTATATGATACGGAAGCCATGATGTCTAAGCGTGTAGATCTCGGAAACATGACCGACATATATGTGCCGCGCATCAAATGGACCCTTGACAACAACAAGCTGTGCGTGATGCGCATGAACCGCCATCAAAATCATCTCGAATTCTTGCTCACCGATATGTCGAAAGCGCAACCGTTTGAATTGCAAACGACAAAAATCTTCGATGAAACCAGCGACACCTATATTGATATCAGCGACGACCTCACATTTCTCGCCGATGGCAAGTCGTTTCTTTGGACAAGTGAGCGCGACGGTTTCAACCACGTTTACCGATTCGATATGAAGGGCAACGTCACCGCCCAACTCACTTCAGGGGAATGGGACGTAATCGAATTTCTCGGGGCCGATGAAGCGCACGACAAGATGTTTTTTACGGCTAGCAAGGAATCTGCTATCGAACAACATATCTATACAGGTTCACTCAAGAAAAACAAGGTATCAAAGCTCAGCGAAAAGCCCGGTCATCATGAGGCGGTATTCTCCAACACCTTTGAATACTACATCGACTACTACAGCAATGCCAATGAGCCTTACTATATCACCCTCAACAATCAAAAAGGAAAGGAAATTCGCGTATTGGTTGACAACACCGAATTAAAGAACGCCCTGAAGAAGTACAACCTACAACCCAAGGAATTCTTCACGTTCAACAACTCTGCAGGAACAGCCCTCAATTGCTGGATGATTAAGCCCCCCAATTTTGATCCGGCCAAGCAGTATCCAGTCT
>JAGQVX010000141.1 GCA_020437755.1 Flavobacteriales bacterium | reverse complement strand
CACCCACCGTTGTGGTGCCAAATAGCTTTACTTTCTGACTCTGCTTGGCCGCGAGTAAAAACTGTTCGGTGGTACTTCCATTTCCGTGGTTGATAATGATCCCCACCGTGCGCGGATAAGTATACACGGAGTCCAGTTCTTCTATGCTCACGCGCGATGATTCGAGGTTGACAAATTCTCCGGGATGCGCCTCCAGTGCTTTCAAAGCCTCACGTGCCCATGCACGATCTTCCTCGCTCCACGCAGGATCATTCATGAATTCTTCCATGCGCCGGTTGTTGAGAGGAGTCGAGAGAAATTCCACGCCCACCGTGCGAAAGGGATTCGTATAAATCAACGGCAAAAGGTTATTGTAACTGATATCGCTACCGCCCCCGTTGTTCCTCACATCAATAATCAGGTGCTCCGTGGAGGTGATTTCGTCCCAGTGTTCTTCGAGCAGACTGTCAATCAGCACTTTCTCAGAGAAGGAAAAGGAAGGAATGCGAATCAGACAGGTTTGGGGCGAGAGGCGTTCGAACAGAGGTACATAGGTTGCATTCAGACGCATATACTGCCCCATGCGGTCATTTCCGGGAAAACGCGGCGATTTTCGCTCCAAAAGAATATCTCCGATTTGCAGGTAGTTGTCGCTTACGAGCTTCACATCATCAAACGCTACCGAGGAGTGATTTTTCATGTAATACACTGCTGAGGTGTCTGCCGCTGTGGTGTTGATTTCAAGTTTCACCTGGTCTTTTTGCCAATACACGCCATCGGCTTCAATGATAAATCCAACGTAGCGGTTCCCTTCCTGCATAATGCCGATTTCATAGGGCGGCGACATCCATATTCCCTCAAAAGTGGGCGTTTTCAGTTGTTCCACGTGGTGTTGAAATTCGCGCTCTTTGTAGGAATGTTTTGGCCATTCGGCAAATTGTTTTCGGATGTCATCGTCGCTGGGCGCAGCACTTTGTCCGTCACCGGTCTCCTGATTTACACCAATCCACAAATGTCCGTTTCGAAAGAACTTGAGCCATTGAGCCAGTACCTCGGCACATGCCTCCGCTTCCTGAGCCTCCTTCGCCAGAGGAGCGTACTTTGCGCAATGCGCTTTGTACGCATCAATGCCTTTTGAATCCACGACATACTGATATCCGGCATCATTTTGTTCAATGGTCTTTTTCAGCCATTGGTAGTTGGACGCACAATCACATTCCTGGGCGTGGAGAGCAGCAGCAGGGATTAATAAGAGTATACCTGCAACGGCCGAATACAAAAGCTTTTTCAAGGGGTTCAGGATGTCGTAAGTGGTCATAAGTTTTTCTTAGAGTTGCGTTTTCTTTTTCTCCAGCGTGCAAACCAAAGGGTGCCCAAAATCAGCAATAGGATAAAGGGCCATAAATAGGTCAGCCCAATAATGAACCCTACAAAGTTTTGCCAGCCGCTCTTGAATCCGTTTTTGATCTTTTTGCCAAATTCTGATTGCTCAGGTGTGTCCTCATAAAAGGTGAAAGTCAATGTCGAGAAACCCACCTGGTTTTGGAGGTATTGGAGGCGCCCTTCGATCGATTCCAGGTCAGCCCGTAAAACGCCCAATTGCTTCTCGATTTCAAGGATGTCAGCAATGGTGTTGGCTTTTTCAAGTACCTGTAAATAGCGGGCCTCGAGTTCTCTCTTTGCTTTGATTCGGCCCTCAATATCAATGTATTGTTCAGTCACATCTTGTACAGATATGTTTTTTGAGTCGAATTTGGAAACTCCCTGGGTGGCATCCGCCAAAAAAGCATCAAAAGATGCTGATGGCACCCGAACGGTAATGGTGTTGGTAATTCCATTGTGCGTGTTGTACTCACGCTCCGACGCAATATAGCCTCGATAAGCAGATGTGGCAGATACAATGGTGTTTCGTGTGGCTCTGAGATCTGTCGTTTCAAAGGCTACATTGCCCTCTTTGATTAGCTTTCGTTCCTGAGGTTGTTCAACCTGATCGGATCGTTCTGTTCCATTTGATTCATCGGCCATGTATCCGGCCTCGGAAGTGTTGTATCCTGCATGGTCATTTTCACAACTTGTAAATGTGGTGAAAAGCACGACAACGGTGAGCAAAAGCAATCTGTTCATGACTTTTATATGGATTGATTAATAGTGGAGGTATCAACCAAATCTAAATATTGAAATGAATTTTTGCTGTGCATGCGGTGTTAAATGGAGTTAACTATCCGACACACCATTACAAAACCTGCTGCACCACTTCGACGAGTTTTTCGATATCTGCCTCCTCATTGAATACATTCACCGATACCCGAATGTGCTGTCCGCGTAGCGAAATGAATATCTGATTCTCGTTCAGCAATTTTTTCAAGTGCTCATGATCTACATGGGAGGGTAGGGTCAGTGGAAAGATGTGGTTGGCATACTCCTCCCGGTTCGCCGATTGGATTCCCGCGCTTTGGAGTAGTTCAAACAATGGGGCCGACAACCGTCGGGCGTAAGCACTAATAGCTTCCGGAGTCCAGGCGTTGACTTGACGTAGTGCTTCCAACAGGATGGGTGAGAGGATAAAATTACTCGTCTCACCTCCATTGAAGCGGGCAGCTGCCGGACGGTAATCAGCAACGTATTGGGTTAGGTTTTGAAACTCCCGGGCATTGCTTCGGTTGATCCAGGGTTCCTCTACTGGCTTACCCCCATGAAACCGCGGTGCGATGTACGCCACAGCCATGGAATACGGTCCGAAAAGCCACTTGTAACTGGCGCACACCAAGGCATCGATATGGCAGGCTTTTACGTCAATGGGTTGTGCTCCAACCGATTGTGTGCCGTCCACAATAAATACAGCTCCCACTTCCTTGCATCGTTTCCCTATACCTTCCAGTTCAAAGCGCATCCCGTTCATCCAGTGCACCGACGACATCAATACTACTGAGGTTTCGGAAGTTATGCTATTCAGCAAATGGGTGGTGGGCGATTCGCCCGCTTCGCGCTCTTGAAATCCGACAGACTTTAGATTCTGGCTGTGTTCTTCACACCAGCGCGACAGGGAATAGTAACCGCTTGGAAATTCATGTTCAAGGGTAAGGGCATGTCCGTGGGGCTTAGCCGGTGTATTATTCAACACGGAAGTAAATGCATACGACGTGGAAGAAACGAGCACCACATCACCGGCATCCGCATGAATCAATTGACCAAACTGTCGCTTGATCTCCTCCGTGGTGTCAAAGAAGTCATCGACGGAAAGGTTGAACGGATTGCGAGAGGCGATTAGCGATTTGGCGCATGCCTCCTCGCCTTTTTTAAGCAAGGGAGCCTTGTACGCACAGTTGAGGTAATGAATACCTTCCTGAAGCGAAAAGAGGTGTTTTTGAGAATTCATAAGCTAGCTGAAGTCTGGAGCCGTGTTTTGACAAACATATTGATTTCAGACATTTTATTTTTTAGGCAGCAGCTCTATTTGTGTCTGGATACAAGTCAATTTGGTTTCTTATTCATCTTGTAATGCAAATTGAGGAATCGAATGCCGTAAAAGTTGAGATTGTGATCGGCACGAAGGTAGTTCTCAGAATCTACATAAACATGCAGCCATTCGTGCATTGCCCTCACACGCTTTGTCCAGTGTTTTCCTTTCTTTGTGTAATTCAGATAGAAACCACTTTCACCGAATCGCCTACCTTCAGAAGCCAGAAGCAATGAGCCGTCGACAAGCACAGAAGCTTTCATAACTACTGTGGCGTTGCCGTTGGGAAGGGGAAAAATCACTTTCAAGTGTCGATTTTGAGCTCCCGATGGCAAACAAGTGGTGTAAACTCCGGAGTAAATCACCCTGTTGGTCGCTTTGAGAACACGAAACCAAATGGTCCACACAATGGACTCATTTTGCTTGAGTTGCACAATTTTACTGTCCAATCCCTTTGCGGAATCCAATGGATTGAGAGGTAAATTTAGTTGCTGCAATCGTTTGCTAAAAAGTACACTCAGCAACCATCCGAAAGGCCTGAATATACCCTTCCACTCAGACCAAACTTCAAAGCTGTATTGGGTTGTGTGAACATAGAAATCAATAATTTTATCGTTGAGAAGCTTAAGGTCCTCTGAGGAAATCCCCATCTCCTCTATGTTTTGAATCAACCCTGAACCCTGTGAATTTTCCTCAATTGTATATCCTTTTTGTTCCGCCAGAATCCTGAAAAACTGATCGGCTATGAGGTTCGGCTGACCAATGGGGCCGTCAAGCCACCGATCTTCTGAAATATCAATGCGTCGTCCTGTGCTTCTCACCCATAATTGGGTAAAGGTATCAAGTAGGTTTTCCACCTTATATTGTGCTTTTGGTCCTTATGCGGGCTTCATTTCGGCCAAATGACGGGTATCTGAACAAAATAAAGCTTGCAACAAAAATAGAACAGGAATTGCACTTTGGAACTTTATAAGACCAGCTGATTTAAGTTGGATCGCTTCGCTCCAAACCAAAATAATAAGATCGAAGCCATCTACCTCTCCAGGTCCTTCAACGTAAACCAAAACGTACTGCCGGCTCCCGGCTCAGATTCAATCCAGATCTTGCCGTCGTGGATTTCTACAATTTTGCGGCAGTGCGCCAAACCAATTCCGTGACCTTCATACTCACTTCGTGCATGCAGGCGTTGAAATATGCTAAAAACACGCTCCTGGTGCTCTTCCTTGATGCCCAGTCCGTTGTCGCGTACCCGGAATTTCCAAAACTCCCGATCCCGTTCACATGAGATCGCAATTTCAGGGTTTTTATGGGCCGATTTAAACCGTATCGCGTTGACGATGAGGTTTTGGAACAGACTGATGAGCTCTTCCCGGTATCCGGAAAGGGATTCGGGAAGCGGGTGTACGGTGAGGTTCGCTTTGTTTTCTTCGATGAGTGTTTGAAGACTCGCTAAAATGCTTTGCACCACCTCGTTGCAATCTACCGGCACAGGCACTTTATTTCTGCCGATAGTAGAATATTCGAGCAACCCCTGGATGAGGCATTTCATGCGGGCATTCGAGCTGCGCATAAAATCGAGGTATTGCAGTCCTTTGGCAGGAAGCTGATCCGAGTATTCTCGTTCAAACAGGTCGACGAAGCTGGAAGCTGTTCTCAAGGGTTCTTGCAAATCATGGGAAACGATGTAGCTGAATTGTTCCAGTTCTTTGTTGATGGCTTCGAGCTTGCTATTTTGACGAACCAAGGCCTCCTGGGCTGTCATTTTTTCGGTTACATCCATGGACAGGATGAAGATGCCCTCCTCAATGGGCTGTATGCGAAGTTCAAAGTATCCCAGGCTACCGTCCGGAAAGTTAAATTTATTGACCATGCTTCGCGGTTGCCGGTCAACTTTGCACTGTTCCAAAACGCCAAACATTTCGGTATGCTCGATCCCCGGGTAGCATTCCATCATCGTGCGACCAATGAGGCCATCTTTGGTCGTTTTCCCTTGTTCAGCTACTGCAGCATTTACATAGCAGTAGCGCCAGTCATGGTCAACGATCTGGGCGCCTTCCATAATGGCATCAAATGCTCCATAGTATTGAATTTCGCGCTCCAGTGTTGAGATATACGATTCCAGTTTGCTCCTCACGGTATCATCCTTCACTGTGGCAAACGTTAGCGAGGAGTCATTTGGCGAATGCGAAACACACAATTCAACATGAATGGATTTCAGTGATTTGGTGGTGCCCTGTAGTCTGTGGCAAGTGCCGGAAGAGGGGAGAGGACCTGATTTAACGCGCTCCATCCAATGCGGAAACAACGTGCTGATAGGAAGGCCGTTCAATTCGTGCGGCTCATAATTAAACAGTTGAGAACACTGGTTATTCACCTTCAGAATGTGATTATTCTGTACGATGAGAAATCCATCGGGTGAACATTCAAAAAAGTCTGAAAAAGCTCGTTCTTCGATAAACTTAGGTTGGTTGCTCTCTTCCATGAGCAAAGGTTTCGTGTAGTTAAACTTGTTAAGTTAAGAAGATTTTGGTTTTTGAATGTAGGAAGTTGTCCTGCAATTTACTGAAGATGGGGAACTACACCTTTTGGACGGCACATTTCTCTGTTACTCATTAGGTAGTGATTTTTCCGTCCGGAACGACAGATAAATGTGGTTCAACTGAGCTTCACTCTCAATTAAATTACTTAGAAAAACAGACAAGAGTTCTTTGCTCTCCGACGAACGTTCGAAGGTGTTGGGATAGATGAAATCCATAAGTTTATTCATCTTGTTGTCGATCAAACCGGAAAGTGACTTCATCTGCATCAGTCGGGAAAGTGTTGCGTAGTCGAGGTTACTGATGTCGTTACGTGCGTAGATATCCAAACCCACATTCCGAATCGTTGCCGATTTCAGCCCGCCAGCCCGCTGTATGAGTTCGCTCACAGAGGTGCTATCCGTCAAGTGATTTTGAACCGTGTCGAGCAAGGCCATTTGATGATTGAGCACAAAGGAAAGATCTGCCTGATTTTCCTCCATTTCCTGCTGCAC
This sequence comes from Flavobacteriales bacterium, assembly GCA_020437755.1. Lineage (GTDB taxonomy): Bacteria > Bacteroidota > Bacteroidia > Flavobacteriales_D > Sanyastnellaceae > JADFAK01. The sequence goes on along the minus strand of JAGQVX010000141.1, from coordinate 2,245 downwards.
GGTAATCAGTGATTTCTCATAAAACTGTCGGGCTTCCCTGCTTTCTTTCCAATTATTAAGCAACAATGCAATCAGCACCCCGATGGTAACTACGGCAAGTTCTTTGAGGTAGGAGGAGGTTTTTTTCATCATTGGAAAGGTAGGGGATATTTTTAATCAAAAGGAAGCCGGGAAGCAAGCAATGAAAAACCGGATTTGTCGCTTGTCAAAAATGGCAACGGTTACCGTTGTTTGTTCTTTCTGGGCAGAACGGCATTTTCCAGCATTATGGTTTCTTCAAAATTCATACTTCTTCCAATGTAGAGTGTCCGTGTGATTGGTCGCCGGAAGTCCACCGCCATTCTTCATGCAAACGTATTTTGCCGTTGGCCAGTATTTCCGGTGTGGAGGTGCATAATCCCGTCATCATTTGTCCGGCCTTGTTCACCTGATGGTAGCTCATTTCTATAAGCCCCGATGCATCCACAATGCCCATGAGCTGGCCCTGGACAATCTGTGCACCGCGATACGAACAGGTAAGGATATTCCCTGATTGTTGGTAGTGAAAGATCATTTCTGAAGTTACCTCCCCATTATCGGAATTAGCTACCGGCTTAAATTTTCTGTCGTGATAGTTTATGTTCATGTCTGTTCATTACAAAGGAGACGAGCACAGTTTCCCAAATTCAAAAGATGAAATTACAAATCCTTTGATTTCGGTCCAGTTGGCATATAAGGTCCTGCTCCATCGCATGTGCGGTGAAAACGGACGCTATTCGCCGCAAGAATAATGAGAAAAAGGGAACGGATGTAACCGGTAAGTGTCGGAAAGCAGCTTAAGCAGGGGAGGTTGAGGGTAGCTTGAAGGCTTCATACGTATTACTTGGCGGTCGACAAGACTGAATAATCAGGGCTCATTTGGGACACCCATTCGCAACTTAACCTTGGGTTGGGTTCCAGGATTGTCAAAACCTCTGTTGCTTATAACTGACCCGCCACGTTTCAAGGATATATTGGATTCGCTATGCTGCCACACTGAAATTAGAGCAACGGCATGACTCCGCATCCAGGGCATAACTATCGAATGATTGTTTCACCTTTTTCATGTTCAATGTTCGTCACCGATTAGAGTTGTAGAGTAGTTATTCAATCAGTAGATAATTGGTGCTACGTCCACCGGATGACTCTTGTTCTAGGATGCCTTTGCTTATAAGGTCTTTAATGTCTCTCAATGCTGTGTCATTTGAGCACTTCATCATTTTGGCCCATTTAGAGGATTTGAGTTTTCCTTCAAACCCATCAAACAATTTGTTGATCATGAACCTCTGGCGCTCGTTTATGGCGGTGTCTTCGTGTTTCTTCCAAAAGTTAGCCTTGTCAAGCACCCTTTCCAAGGTCTTCTCGCTTACGAGCAAGGCGTTTTTAAGGCAATTTAAAAACCAATCCACCCAATCCGTGATGTCATTATCACTGTGTTGGACTTTTTGCAAAATGTGGTAGTACAGTTTTTTTTCTGTGAGGATTTGATTAGACATACTGTAAAATCTCTCGGATCTACCTTCTGATCGGGTTAATTGCATGTCGGTGATGGCCCGCGCAATTCTTCCATTTCCATCGTCAAAGGGATGAATAATGATAAACCAAAAATGAGCAACAGCGGCTTTTAAAACAGGGTCCATAGTGTAGTCCGTGTTGAACCAATCCAAAAAAGCGCTCATTTCAACGTGTACTTTGGACGCTTCAATAGCCTCGTAGTGAACACGTTCTTTCCCCATTGCCCCTGAGACCACCTGCATCTCTCCCGTTCGGTATTGAGCCACTTCTATTTTGTGCATTCCGCTATAACCCGTCGGGAACAACGCCGAGTGCCAGCCAAACAAGCGTTCATGCGTAAGTATCTCTGAATGGTGTTGTGTGGCGTCCATCATCATCTCCACAACACCCTCTACATGGCGGTCGCTTGGTACGAGTCCGGCCGCGTTGATGCCTAACCTTCGGGCAATTGATGAACGAACCTGGTTTAAATTGAGGTGCTCACCTTCAATTTCAGATGATTTAACTACGTCAAGCGTAAGGGTGGAAAGTTGTGCTTCTTCCTTCATGGAAAAGCCTAAAGCATCCATTTGTCCTGCGATTTTCCCTTGCAAACGACGCACTTCGCCAAACACCGCGTTGATGGAATCGAAGTTCCACTTGAAATCGGTCCAGTTGGGATATTGGTATATATACTTCGGCATATGCGGTGAATACAACGTCTATTCACCGC
>JAGQVX010000140.1 GCA_020437755.1 Flavobacteriales bacterium | reverse complement strand
TGTATCCGACAGAACCCTGCCCCAGAACCGGATAGCGGTAACCAGCTGGCGTTCTGTATCCGACAGAACCCTGCCCCAGAACCGGATAGCGGTAACCAGCTGGCGTTCCTCCGGCAAAGAGTCTCCATCGAAGCTTTTTACCTTTACGGTTGTATTGAGCCGCGCCATGGTATTCGATGGAATTATACCAGCTTCTGAGAGCGAAGTTGTCGTTCAATATTGTTCGTGTTTCCAGCAGGACCAGATGCTCGGTGATTGTCCCGTTGTACTGAATGGTATATTGTAGTCGGGGAGAATACAGATTGTCCATGGACCTGATTTCGCGAAAATCATTATAAGCCTGGGTGCTCCGGTTATCTACGAGCACATGGGCAAGTTCTAAATCTATGGTCGATTTTATAGCTGAATTTGGGCGTTTATTGAGGGCATAGCTAAGGTGCAACGAACTGCGATAATAGTCCGAAGTACTACGGCCACCATCGAAATAACTTTGGTCATTAAAACGAAACGTCCTGGTAGCAAGATGCGCCTGAAAAGGTCCGGTGTAGTAGGACAGTCGGCCAAAGCCCGTTAAGGTCTTGGATCCAAATGCATACATAGGGGTAAGACTGAATTCCCAGTTTCGGAATGGCAAGGTAGTATTGTGAATATTGATACCTGCCATGAATTTATTCTGTTCATTCCAGGCTACCACTGGCATCCAGAACAGTTGCGTTTTATTGGGATCCTCCAATCGGGTGAGCATTTTAACCTGAAGGGGCTCCACTTTTTTCAGTAATCCGGATGTTCGGATACGGTTGTCTTTTCGGTCGTATTCAATCATGTCTTCCGTGGCATCGACCACCACCGCATCGGCTTCGGAAGATTCCAGGGTGACGCGTGCAGAGGAACCTGCGGGAATGCCGGGATACCATTTGGTGGATACCACCTCACCTTCTTTAATCGTACTCAAAGAATAAGGTCCGGGAATTTCCCCTCGATTTTTCACCTTGACCTCATAGCCATTGTCGGTTTTTGAAATACCGGACACCTTATAATTGGGCTTTCCTGTGGTGGGGACAAGGGTATCAAAGAACCATGAAAGATCATCGCCGGTGCTTTGCTCGAGAGAAGCCTGCAGATCGGCCGGCTGGGGATGCCTGAATTTCCAGGTGTCGAAATAGGACTGCATAGCACGATCGAATGTTCCCGCGCCATGGAGTCCGTCAATGGCTCCTTTGAGATAATCGAAGGCCACTGCGGTCTTTTTGTACACAATGGTTCCGTAGTTGATGCCGGTATACTCGGCCGAATGGCATTGGATGGGTTGGTCATCGGGGCGGCGGGCAGAAATCAGCCACATATACTCGTCACGGGTGCGGTAAGAGTATTGTTCGAGGTCGAAAAGTTTAACGAACCTGTTTTCTTGTTTCGAGCCTCCCAGAATGCTGAGTGTATCACCGTATTTGGTTTCAAAATAGCGTGTTTCATTGAAGGAATTGATCCCTTCATCCATCCAGGCGTTGTCGCGCTCGTTGGATCCCAGGATTCCGTAGAACCAATTGTGTCCGACCTCGTGGACGATAACCGTTTCCAGTGAAAAATCATCTCCCATGTCGCCTATAACAGTAACATTGGGGTATTCCATTCCTCCGCCGGCACTGATGGTTCCATCTACGGCGGTAATTTGATTGTATGGATAATCGCCGTTCCAAAGGGAGTAGTGGTAAGCGCCGTCGTTGATGTATTGCACTCCATTTTTCCACCAAGCTTTTGCTTCAGGTGTAAACAGCGCCCACGTTGTAACGGTTCGTCCGCTGTGCGGAAGCTCGAACTCGCCCTTACGCACATACCAGCGCTTGTCGGCAAACCAGGCAAAATCATGCACGTTTTCCTGATGGTAGTGAAGGGTTTTCGATTCTTTCGACGACTCGGGGAATGTATTGCTTTCCTCCTTTTCGTAATCGATATCAGCGTTGGCCAACTCATTCATAAAGGCCACTTCTTCGGGGCAATCCACCAGGTCACCCGTTGCACCAACTACATAGTTTTTGGGTAGCGTTACAAAGACATCATACGAGCCGTACTCCGAATAGAATTCGCCCTGATTGAGGTAAGGCATTTCGTGCCAGCCCTCTTTATCATACACAGCGGGCTTGGGATACCATTGTGTTATTTGGTAGGACTGATCAATATGTCCCAAACGGGAAATGCTTCCGCTGGGAAGCTTGACTTTGAATGGGGTATGAACGGTAACGGTTTGTCCGGGTTGAAGCGGCTGGCTGAGGAAGAGTTTGACAATATCGATGTGCTCGGGATGGAATTCCCATTTGGCGGATGCCTTATTCACGCTAAAATTCAACGAGTCAATGTACCCCAATTCTTTGTCCATGGCATAAAACATGAACTTATTTCCCGAGCGGAATTGCTGGCGGGCAAGAGCGGTTTTGGAATTTTTGTACGCATTGGGCCATACGTGAATCCAAAGAAATTCCAGGGCATTCGGAGAATTATTGGTGTATTCGAATGCCACATCACCTTGAAGCATGTGGGTTTCATCGTTGAGCGAAACGTGGATGGTATAAGCCACGTCTTGCTGGAAATAATCCTGGGCATGGAGAAGGGTAGCGCAAGTCAGCAGCCAGGCACAAATAGCGAGTCTCATCAATAGTCAATTTTGGTTTGCAATATATGTAAGACTCCGAGTATTGCACAATGGTTACACGTGCTTTCCCCTATTCAGCTTCTTCCAGGTATAGCGCATCATACGTATGCGGCGTTGAACCGCGCGGGTATCCAAATCCCAACGGAAGCGAATTGCGAGGAGTCGAATAGTGGCAATTGCTATAAAACCGGTCCATTGAGCCCATTGCAGATCGTAGGGCACCATCCAGGCCACCACGAGATACACCACTCCTCCGGCCATTACGGCAGAGGCATAAATCTCTTTTCTCAACACCATGGGAACTTCGTTGCAAATCACATCACGTATCACCCCGCCCACCGTGGCTGTGATGACAGCAAACACCAATGCGCTCAATTCACTGGCTCCATATTCCAGACTCTTTTGGAGTCCGGCGATGGCGGCGAAGCTAACAGCCAGGGCATCGAGGGTGAGGATGGGTTTTGCAAAGCGAAGGATAACCCTCCCGAAAGCCAATGCCGCGGCATACCCAAGCACAATAGCGATGAAGTATCCCGAATGACTCACCCAGGCAATGGGATGGGCGTCAATGATCACATCGCGCACAGTTCCTCCGCCAATAGCGGTAATCAGTCCCACGAAAGCCAGTCCGAAGAGGTCCAGTTTTTTGTATCGGCGCGCGGTGAGTGTTCCGCTGAGGCTAAAGAAGAACACCCCGATCAGGTCGAAGTAGAAGGTAGTATTCATGAGAGGGATTCGGCTAAGTTGTGGGCAAAAGGTTTTCCGTTTTGAAGAGCCACAAACACAAAGCGCGCGGTACAGATGAGACCGCACACCCCTTCGCGACTTTCTTTAGTAACGCGAGTATCGACAGTGATAGAAGTCCGTCCGAGTTCATTCACGGTACAGGCAATTTCCACGATATCGCCGAGCATCCCGGGCGACTTAAAGTTGACTTCGCTGAGGTGTACGGTCACCAGTCCGTCGCACGGTGTTTTATAGAGCAATTTGCGCGCGGCGTTGGACGCGGCAAGGTCCATTTCGGCGAGGAGTTTACCGCCAAACAAGGTACCGGCATAGTTGAGTGAATCGGGAAACACCGTAAAGGAGAACCGTGAAGTAGGGCGTATCCGTGGGTCAATTTGTGGCGAAGCAACGTGCATGGTAAGCGAATAAAAAAAGCCGGCGAGTAGTGAACAGGCCGGCTTTAGGGGTTTATGGTTAAAAAGCGATTATTCCAATCCTGTTCTATGGGGTTGATATGTACACAACATATAGCACTTGCGCATCATATGCGGTTTAGGCATGCGCCAAATGGTGTTGATATGTAGTGTTTGCGGTTTCATGATGAATTGCGGTGCAAAGCTAGAGATAAATTCTGCGTGGAAGTGTGAAATCTGGATGAAAAGAAGGATAAGGGGGGGTTAAGGAGGCGAAAAGAAAAAGGGTTTGAGACACTTCGTTCTAAAACCCTTTTATTTCGTGCACCCACCATGGCTTCAACCTGGGACCCTCTGATTATGAGTCAGGTAAATAATGAGCTATTACAAATCGATGCGAGTTTAAATGGATGTATATTAGCAATTTACATTCAGGTTGTTTCAAATACCGCCATGTTAATCCATATATTTGCGTGCAAATGGTGTGCAAATTTTGCCTACCTAAACTACCCCATCACATGAAAGCTAATGTAACGATCACTCTGGACACAAGACATCAAGATAAGAATAACGCTTACCCAATAATTCTTCGAATCAGCTTGAATCGACGAAACACCTCTATTAAATCGGGCTACTCTATCCCTCTCGAATATTGGGATTCGAGCAAGCGACAAGTAAAATCTAGCTATCAAGGTACCTCTTCTGTAGTGCGATTGAACAAGCTTCTACTTAAGAAGAAGGCCGATGCGCTGGATGTTATTACTAAGCTTGACGATAAAGAAGAGCTCCATGATTTGTCAGTAACTCAGCTCAAGCAATATATTGTTGGACAGAAGAATGACACTGACTTCTTTTCGTTTACAATGGAGCAGATAGAAGCTCTTCAAAAGGCCAATCGCATAGGCACTTCCCGCAGCTATAAATTCAGCATGGACGCAGTGAAGAAATATCACAAAAAGAACCTTCTCCCGTTTAATCAAATCACCTACGAGTTTTTGAACAAGATGGAGACACAGCACATGGCCAAAGGAAACTCAAAGAATGGACTCGCTGTCTATATGAGGACCATCCGAGCGATTTACAACAAAGCGATAAAAAGCGGTGTCGTGGACAGAGCAAATTATCCTTTTGATGATTACAGGATTCGGACCGAACCAACTAGAAAAAGGGCAATCAGTCTTGATGCAATTCGGCGAATTGAAAGACTCGATCTTAAAGATAATCAGACTCTACAACTAAGTAAGGATTTATTCCTTTCGAGCTTATATCTGAATGGAATGAATTTCAAGGATTTGTGCTTTCTAAAATGGAATAATGTCAAGGAAGAGCGTATCGAGTTTCAAAGAGCAAAAACAGGGCAACAGTTCAATACCATGATCGTCCCTCGACTGAAAGAGATTCTTGACCGTTATCGCCAAAATTGAAGTACCGAAACGGATTACATTTTCCCTATCATCAAGCGTACATCACTTGAAGAGATGGAACGTGATATCCAATGGGCACGATCTCGACACAATAGGAGGCTGAAGAAAATTGCTCAACGGGTGGACATTGATGAGAACTTAACTACATATGTTGCTAGGCACTCTTTTGCCACTATCGCAAAGCGAAAGAATATTCCTCTTGCCGCAATTCAGGAATTACTCGGTCACACATCTATCAAAACAACGGAGATATATTTAGATTCACTCTCATCAGAAACCCTTGACGAATATCAACGGAAGATTCTCGAATGCTAAAAAAACAGGCATAGATCTCGGTTTTTTCTTGGTATTTATAATCTGAATACCATCAATAAGCATTACCAGTTTAGCATAGGAAAGTTGGATTGCAGATTCTGCGGCCTCATAGCGGGGAAAATCAAAAGTGCCTTTTTATAAACGCATGTAGTACAGCACAAATCCAATGCCCGCCCAGGGAAGAAGTTTGATCTTGTCACGAGACTTGGTGATAAACACATAAACATGATCCGGGATCAGCTCACCGTCGAGGTTGTTTTCCACAATCCCACTCAACCCATTAAAACCCTTACGCATATCGGTGGGCTCCGAGTACAGGAAAAAGCGATGGGAGGTCGTTAGGGCAAACATCTAATGCAGGCTGATTTAATGTTTGATCGTCTCCAGATTGGTAGCTCCATCCACCCGAACAACGTTAGGGAATGTAATAGAAAGTCATTCGCCTGGAAACCTCGAAACCAAGGGAGCCTGAAGCTCAACAAAACCGGTCGATGCTAAGGCCTGCCATTTACGATGCCAGTACTTAAACTTACTGAAGGAAATACCCTCACTTTCAGCAAACAACCGCAGGTCCAAACCGCTTTGTTGCCAGTGATCCAAAAGAGAAAACATCTCGCGTTGCTTTTGTACATTCGTGCTGCCCATAGGCGACAAACCTACGGTGATCAAAATGGCTGGTCAAGACGGGGGAGGCCGGAGGGTTACTGAAATACTGGCACAAACTTCGGAATAAGTGGCACCCACCGACCGAAACAACTGGCAGCTATTGAACCGAAATATCCAGACGCATCTACACCGATAGAATGAACCTGAGATACCAGGCCTAAGATTTAGTATGACTGATTCACAAGAAAAATTAAAAACCAATACTAATTGCGACTGAACCACGGATCGCATTGCCCACATTTAACTGAATGAATTCCTCAACGGAAGTAATACGGCTACCTTCAATCAGCGAGACCTCCGGATTAGAGCTACGAAATTGATAGCCAATTCTCAGCTGAAGACCGGCCCAAATATCAGCTTTGCCTTCCGATTCGGCGGGATACCATTTTGCCCAATCAATGCCTATAGAAGCAACGTATGAACTACCATTTCCAATTTTGTACGTAGAAACTTGATTGTTTTGATCCACATGATAATCTCCCCCAAATAGAGAGTTATATAACATTTCAGTAAAAAAGTTTGGAGCCTTTTGGTTTTCCCATGGTTGATAATATACTCTTCCTCCCAGTATTAAGCCATGAGTCCTGATTCGATATGCCTCAAATGATCCGACCGCAGAAAGGAAGACACGATTTGATTTTTGTTGGGTCGCCCCGCCTTGTTTATGTATAAATACTTCCGGTGTGAAATGAAATTTGCTTGGATATCCAAAGCCAACATTTAGCTTTAGCCTCGGTGACTGGGCATAAATGGAGAAACTACAGAATAGTATTGAAAGGAATATTATGATTTTTTTCTTCATTGTTTCAAAAATTTAGGAACAGAGAAGCCCCTCCATAGAAACCTCGTCCAACACGCTGGTAAGGCTGGTTGAACAAAGTGTTGCCTGAAAAACTTGTTGACTTTAAAGTAGCTGTTGATTGCGCTCCAGCTTGCATGGAGACGTTCATCTCCCATGACAAAGAAACGGGGCCTTTAATCGGAATTTTATCGTGAAAAACTAAGCCTAAGTGTGTGGAGGCCCCGACGCCTACTGCCTCAAAATTGCCAATTTTTGGGCCTACTCGGTCAACAAAACCCGGTGAATGATCATGATTTTTTATCTCGCTCATCATGGGACCTACTCCACCACCCATGGCTAAGGAAAGTGGTGTTGATCCAATTTTTTTGTAATAGGTCGCATTTAAAGATACTTCATTAAAACCTCTACCTAAGTTCAAATTTTCATCAATAGTTAGCTTGTAATGATAGATTCGCATAGAAAAGCCAACAGCGTCATTCCCAGCTCCAATCCTGTACTCCATGGGAGTTATCATGTTTGCCGGTTCATCAAAAGAAAGCCTTGGATCTCCTGCTAAATATGCATAGCTATCATTGTCAGTAGTATTGTATTCAGTGTTATCCCAAATTGTGGTATAATTTGCCAAATTGTACGATGGAATTGGAGTTGGTCCGCCAACGGATAAGGCACTATTCCCGAGTAGACCCTTTTTAACAGGGTCAGTCGGTGCTTTACCGTCGGGGTCATTAAATTTTACTGGGTTTGCCAAGGCGAATAAATAAGGGTTTATGGAATAAAAATCATCTGCCAACGGATCCAAACTTTGGAAAGAAGCTATATCTGCGTCATAAAATCGTGCGCCTCTGAAGTCCAAATTACTTTCCTTATCTCTCTCATGGAACGTCGATAAATACTTTTCAACACCATCCGCTCCTGAAAATTCTCGAATAATCTTACCATAGGGATAATAATCCCCCGCATAAAGGATAGTATATTTCTCCGAAGTTCCGCAGGGAGTATCCTCATAAACTATTCTTGTATTTCCCAGATGGTCTTGGATATAGAACTGAGTAATTGGCAATAGGCTGTCTGATAGCAACTGATAAACACCATAATCGGCTTGGTTGGCCCTATATGTAGGATCACCAACTCCGCCATCAATGAGGTCACCCAGTGATATACTTAATGTCCCAGAAGTGCCCTTTTCAAGTTGAATCAATTGGTTCTCATTGCGCATGTTTAGATATTGGCTTACTGTGAATGAGATTGTCGTGTCAGGCTGGATGTAGTTTTCGTAGTAAGTCTTCAAAAAAGCCCACTGATCCCCATTACCCATAGTCCCAGTAACAATGTCCATCGGAAAACTTCCCGCTTGAAGTATGTCAATTACCTGTTGAATCAGCACATCTGAGGTATCTACCAATAGTCGATTCCCGATGAGGTTTGGATCGTAATTGGGTTGTTGGGTTGAGTCGGGAGAAAATTTTCCGTATCGCTGGTTGCCAAATAAGTAATAGGTCCAGTCAACATTGAAGTCGTGCTCTGAAAGCACTTGCGCAGAGGTTGCGATATCGCGCCCAGAAGCATCCTGCCAATAGTACTCTGTATGAAGTATTTCAGCAATTGAAGGGTTTTGATCATCAACATCTAGGAGCTCTTTTACAAATCGCTGATCATTGACATTGTAGTAATAGTTGAATTTATCCGCCTCGTCCTGAGCAGCTTCCTTGTGAATGGTTATGGGTAAATTGGCTCTACCATATTCGAAGTCCGTGAATCGTCGAAAGGCATCACTTG
>JAGQVX010000013.1 GCA_020437755.1 Flavobacteriales bacterium | reverse complement strand
TCAGGATGAGTACGCTTACAATTCGTATAGTGCTGAAGAACTAAGGGATATCCTCACCGATGTATCAGGATACGATCTTACTTCCTTTTTCGACGATCAGATTTTTAAGCCTGGATTTGCTGTGTTTGTAATTGACTCGGTGCAAACCAGCGCCGGCGGAGGCACGTTTGACCATACGCTTTACATCCACCAGTTACTCAGGGAGTGTCCCTCGTACTATACCAATGTTCCGGTTGATGTTTCATTTATGGATCAAAACTGGGAAATGCACCACGAGGAGGTTATGCTTAGCGGTGAGTACAGCGTGGTGACCGTCCAAACCGATTTCGAGCCCGTAATGACTTACCTCAACGGCCAAAACCGTCTCAATCAGTCACGATTGGACCACAACAAGGCACTCTATCCCGACGACAACATCAACCAAAACCTCGACCATGTTGATTTTCGGTTAATTCAGCACAATCTCGCTGATTCCGGAATCGTGCGTGTGGAGCATATCTGGGCGGGTCCTGAAGCATCCAATTTTGGACCGGGCATTTTTGAAATCAACTCTCGTCATTACTGGCGAATAGACGGGGTGTTGCCCGAAGGATATGAACTGGAAGGCCGTATTTCATATCGTGGAGTCGATGAATACGATCTGGACTACGAACTCGTTTCTGAAACGGAAGAGGACCTTATTTTCATTTACCGCGAGGATCCTTCTCAACCGTGGACCGTTTATCCCCATCAAACCCTCGTAGCCGGCAATATCAACACCGGAACAGGCAGCTTGAAATTGGATATTTTGTACCTCGGTGAATACGCACTTGCCAATGGCGATGTGAACGCTGCGGTTTCCGAAATACACGGCGAAAACAACGCAGTCCTGGCAGTTTATCCCAGTCCGGCAAGAACCTATGTCAATCTACAAGCAACCTTTGAGTCATACACAGGAGCCATTTCAATCGAGTTATATGATACGTTGGGGAAAAGAGCCATTCGGCAAATGGGAACCGCGTTGAATGGGGAGTTCTTCCACCGATTGGATATAGCAGACCTGCCAAGGGGAATGTACGTTGTGCGTCTGCTCAACGATCGCGGCGAAGTGTTGGATACCACAACTCTTTCTGCCATAATGTAGTTTGGAAGAGATCGGATCACTCGTCCACTTGAGTGCTGCGTATCAGATACCCAACAAATGCAAAATCTGTATATAATAGCAGGATGTAATGGCGCAGGTAAAACAACTGCTTCGTTTACTTTGCTTCCGAAGATTTTAAACTGCAATGAATTTGTTAATGCTGATGAAATAGCTCGAGGTATTTCGCCATTCAATGCTGAAAGTGTCTCGGTAGAGGCTGGTCGAATAATGATTCAGAGAATTGATGGTCTGCTCAATGAAAAAAAATCGTTCGCAGTTGAAACTACCCTTTCTTCGAGGTCTTACGTGAAAAAAATAAAGGGCGCAATAACTCAGGGTTACAATGTGTCATTGATCTTTTTTTGGCTTCCCAGTGAGCAACAAGCGATTGAAAGAGTTAAATCTCGCGTTAAGGAAGGTGGTCATAACATCCCCACATATGTTGTTCGCAGGAGGTACTATGCAGGACTGAAGAATTTGTTTGAATTGTACATACCTTTGTGTGACCATTGGCTAGTATTTGATAATTCAACTCAACATCCTCACATAATTGCCGAAGGACATCATGTGGAAACAAGTTATATTTATGACGATGATACTTGGGGCCAAATTCAAAAACTATCGAATCATGGAAAAATCACCTGAAATGTCGAAGTGGGCTCAACTTGTCTTGGGCGGAGTGCAACTTGCAACACAAAAAATGATCGAGACCAAAATCCGAAATGGAGGAGAAATCGTAATTATGGAAAACGGAATTATCAAAGTTATTCCTGCTTCGAAGATAGCTGGAATGGAGTAATTCTCGCTTGCGTGGTTTTGTCCTTAATGGTACAATTTTGAAAAAGGTGATTCTAGGAATTGTTCTTATAATCCAATGAAACGCCGTGTACCGTCTCTGAAAAGATCATTCCTCTAGCACTTTATTCACCCAACGACCTTGCCGTGGTGAGTATGGCTTCACCCGCACGCATGTGGTCGCGCTTGTCTTCATGCGGCGCAAATACATACGATTCCACTGTGATGATCTGCGTGCCTGTTCCATCCACAAAAGAATAACTCACGAATGGTCCTCCAAGAAATTCTTTTTCCATTTTCCACAATCCACGTATTCGCGTGGTGAACCGTCCATTGATCTCAAGCGTGTCCAGAATGGGTTCATAGAAGTACTCAGTGGTCATATACGATCCCGGTATAGAACCGTGAACATATTCCGTGGTTATCCGCTCACGTTCGCGCAATAAATAGGTCAGCGAGAAAGTGCTGTCGCTGATGTAAGGGAATGTGTACACAAAAAAGCCCTTGTCCAGGTCTGGATTGCGGGTGTCGAAATTCAACTTGAAAAACGAAAAGGTACTATCGGTTTCCACCTCCTTATAAGCCGATGGAAGCGACATGGATATCCCAAACTTCTCCTTTAATAGTTGCGACGCTTCGGGATTGGGTTTTGCCCTAACATTCAGCAGTTCCCTGTCCATTTCAGCACGATGGAAATAATCGATAATCACATCCGACTTCAATCCAAACTCCTTGAGAAATTCATCCGTATTGCGGGCACGAATCTCCATAATGGTTTGGTTCTTAGCGTACTTGTCCTTGATAGCAACGGAACTGGCATCCTGATTATCAATGTGGTCTTCGATAGACACCATAAGAATATTGCGATGCTCTTTAAAAAACCGCCTAAAGTCACCCTGATTGCGGTGATTCAGATCGAAATGGGTTTCATGCTGGGGCAACAAGAGATACGAATCATAAAACGCGTCACGAATTGCCTGTCCGGCCAAACCTTTCCATTGGTCATCGGGCATAACCACAACAACCTCACCCAGTCGTCCTCCCGCGCGGGGAAGCATGTCGTGAAGCGATTTTGGATCGTTGCTGCAACTGGCAAATGCAGCCGTAATAACAAGAGAGAAGTAGAGCAGGAAACGTGTCATGAAGTCTTGGGGATTTTAATTTTCTGGCCCAGTTTCAATCGATTAACGTTGATGTCACGGTTTAATTGTTCGATTTCGGTGACCGAAACCCCTTGGTAGAGCTTTGCAATATCCCACAACGTATCACCTTGTTGCACTACATGGTATATGTATTCACTATCTTCAAGAGTGACAGGTGTTTTCGTCTTTTTGGGTGCGGGTTTAGACTGCGTGTAAATCACCAGTTTCTGACCCGGATAAATGGTGTTGGACCTGAGATTATTCCACTCTTTGAGCGATGAAACTCCAACATTGTAGTTCTGCGCAATTTTACCCAATACCTCTCCTCTACGCACCACATGAACAATTTCATCTTGTGCTGGAGGCTTGATTTCAGACTCCACTGGCTTGTAAGCCAACATACTGTCCTCATTCATGAGGTAAACCCCCACAAAGTCACGAGGAATGCACACAAAATTTTGCCTGCCATCATCAGGGATGACATTACGTCGATAGCGGGGATTTAGGTATTCGAGGTCATTGGTTCCAAGTCCGGTGAAGGCTGCAATTTGTTCAAACTGCAGTTCGCTATGAACGTGAACGGTATCACACTCAAAAAAGCTGTAAAGCGGTGCACAGGGGAAAATGTTGTGATCTTCCGCATGGTTCATGACATAGTTCACGGCAATGAATGCCGGAACATAGCCTTTGGTTTCCCGTGGCAGGTAGTTGCGCACTACCCAATAATCTTTAACGCCACCGGCTCTTCGTATGGCCTTGTTGACATTTCCCGGACCCGAATTGTAAGCCGCCAGGGCCAAACTCCAGTCACCGTACATTTCATATAAACGGGCCAAATAACGGCATGCCGCGTCTGTAGCCAGATAAGGGTCCATGCGCTCATCCACATAGCCGTTTACCTTCAGTCCATATTGTCTGCCCGTTTGAAGCATAAACTGCCATAATCCTACGGCCCCTACACGGCTTCGTGCCTGCGGATTGAGGGCCGACTCTACTATAGGGAGGTACTTCAGTTCTTCCGGTAAATCATACTTGTCGAGCATATTCTCAAAAAGAGGAAAGTACAATTGCGCCATCCCTATGGCTCTTCCGGTAAGTTCACGGCGACGCTGAGCGTACAGGTAAATGAATTTCTCAACATCATCGTTCCACACCAGGTCCATCTGACTAACGGCATTGAGTTGGTTCATCCTCATTTCGAGAATCTCCGGACTCACATGGGGAATGCTGTCGGCATGAAAATCATACACATTAAGAAACAGCGTATCGTCGGTAAAACAGAAATGGTGGGCAAACGCCGCCACGAGCATACTATCCATCATCGCCAGTTCAGGATCATCCTGAAAGGTTAAAATAGTATCAGAACCAAAATAGGTGGTGTCAATCTGGCTTTGTCCATGTGCGAACGCCAGCATCAATAAAACAGCAAGGATCTTCCCTCTCATCTTTCTACGATTAGGCTAGTGTGAAAATCACACGAGGGCGAATTTATAGAAACTACGTAAAAGAAAAGAGAATGTTTTGCTAACACGTCTGATTGTCAGCTAAATGCAGTAAAAGGGCGAGAATTTGCAGAAAGAGGAACGGATTAATCCTTCTTGTCTTCGATTTTGTCGGAATCAGCATCCCCCTTGGTGGCATCTTTGAATTCCTTCATACCCTGACCCAATCCTTTCATCAATTCCGGAATCTTGCGTCCTCCGAAAAGAAGCAGAACGATAATTACGATGATCGCAAGCTGCCATGGACCTACTATGCCAAGTAATACAGTGTTCATTCTAATTGTATTGAGCAGCAAAGTTAACCAATTTGATTGTGAGGAAGGGCAGAATCAACTTCTTATTTCGATGCACTTACCTTTCAAGTATCCCGCCTAAATCTCCGAGGTCACCGCAAGGGGTAGCATCCTGAGATTATCTATGAGGCGCACACCTCCCAAATAGGCCGCCACCAGCGCTACCGAAGGAGTATTCCAGTCGGTAGTAAGTTCAAATGTATCGGGGTGTCGAACTTCAAAGTACTCGAGATCGAAATCGGGGTGTTCATGAAATGCTTTATGAATGTGCTCCACGGCTTCCTGTGGGGTATGCGACAAGCGCAAATGGTTCAGTTTCACAAGCGAGTCATGTATGAACAAGGCCGTTTCACGCTGCTCATCGGAAAGCAATTCATTGCGAGAACTCAGGGCTAATCCGTGGTTATCGCGCACAATG
Source organism: Flavobacteriales bacterium (assembly GCA_020437755.1). GTDB lineage: Bacteria > Bacteroidota > Bacteroidia > Flavobacteriales_D > Sanyastnellaceae > JADFAK01. The sequence continues at coordinate 38,535 of JAGQVX010000013.1, read as the reverse complement.
GCGCAGGGAACCACTTCAATGTGTGGGAATTTCCATTTGGCGAATGCCTTGATAATGGCCAACTGCTGGAAATCCTTTTCACCAAAGTACGCCCGATGCGGCTGCACATAAGCGAAAAACAAGCCCACCACCTGAACTACGCCTTCGAAGTGTCCCGGACGAAATGAAGCCTCAAGTACCTCGGTGAGTTTTCCGAAATGAATTTCGGGCTTGTCCATGGATTGAGGATACATTTCTTCAACAGTAGGCAGAAAACAGGCGTCGCAACCCACCTGGCGAAGCAAGCGCATATCTTCTTCCGGTCGCCTTGGATAGCGTTGAAGATCGGAAGCTACATTAAATTGAGTAGGGTTGACAAAAACGGAGCAGATGACCACGTCGTTTTCCCGTCGTGCACGTCGGATCAATTCCAGGTGTCCGGTGTGCAGGGCTCCCATGGTTGGAACAAAGCCAACCGACTGGCCATTTTCCCGGCATTTTTCCCTCCAAATCTCAAGATTGGCGGTGTGTTGAATGATTTCCAAAGCTACCTGTTTCGAACACGTGCAAGCGGCCAAAGCTATATGATAAATTTGAATAAACCAGCAATTCTTACTAATTTTGTACTTCTAACGGACTGAAATCTTGTAGCACTGTATGGGAAAAGCACGCGTATTATTTGTATCACAGGAAATTACACCTTTTTTACCGGAAACTACAATCTCTTCTGTAAGTCGTCAACTTCCACAAGGAATTCACGATCGCGGTAAAGAAATTCGGGTGTTTATGCCCCGATTTGGAAAAATTAACGAACGTCGCCACCAACTGCACGAAGTAATCCGTTTATCAGGAATGAATATGATCATTAATGATAGTGATCATCCCCTTATCATAAAAGTCGCCTCAATCCCCACTGCGCGGATGCAGGTATATTTCATTGACAACGAAGAATATTTCCACCGGAAAGCCGTTTTTCACGATGACAATGAACAGTTTTTTAAAGACAACGATGAACGATCAATCTTCTTCGTGAAAGGAGTCCTGGAAACGGTTAAGAAATTGGGTTGGGCGCCCGATATCATCCACTGTCATGGTTGGATGACTTCATTGCTCCCCGTGTATGTTCGCGAATTGTATAAAGAAGACCCACACTTTGCTGAGACGAAGCTGGTGTATTCGGCATATGATCAACCTTTCCAGGAATTGGACAACGACCTCGCTCGTAAGATCTCTTTGGATGGAATCGACCGAGGCTTGTTGGAGACCATTACCACTCCCGACCTCGAGGGAATGCATAAGCTCGCTATCCAGCACGCTGATGCCGTAATCGAAGGTACCGCGGGAATGAGCAGCGGGCTCACCAGTTTTGCCGAGTCTTTGAATAAGCCTGTCTTGTCACACACCGATCCAGACAGCCTGGTAAACAACATCGATCAATTCTATGATGAAGTGCTGCTGGGAAAGTCGGTGCTGGTTGAAGATTAAGCAATTCTGAACATGATGAAACGGAAATGGCAGCCGGCTGCGGCTGCTTTAATTTTGCTCGTGCAAGTGAGCCTGTGGGTAGGATGTAAACGACCCGAGCAAAATATTGGTTTGGGAATACAGCCTGAAGAGGACATTCTCCATGCTCATCAGACCGATACCACCACCCTCGTAGCTTACACCATTCGAGAAGACTCGCTCCGCATGGACGATTTTTCAAAGAGCATGGTAGGCCGCGTGAATGATCCGGTATTTGGTCATACTTCAGCCAGCGTTTACACCCAAATCAGATTGACCACCAGTAACGTGGATTTCGGCGATATCGCATCCATCGAGGTGGACTCCATTGTCCTGAATGTCATGTACGGTGACGAGATCTACGGTCCCGCCACCCCTCAGCAGTTTGCCATTTTCGAAGTCCTTGAACGCATCTACCTCGATAGCGTGTACTATTCCAATCAATCTCTGGAAATAGGAACCGAAAATCTCGTTCGCGATGAATTGACTCCTATCGCCATTGATCCCAACGGATATACCACTATCAACGACGAACAGGTGCAAGGAATGTTGCGCATACCCCTCGACGTTGAACTTGGACAGCGATTTATCGATGCGTCTGGTACGGATGACCTCTCGAACAACGAGACGTTTGCCGATTATTTCGGCGGATTATACATCACCTCACGCACTGAAAACGCCGCTGTGCTGCAGCTCGACGTTATCAATGCCTTATCGAATGTTACCCTTTACTACCGTTCTACCGGTGCTGACGCCGATACGCTGCAATACGTTTTTGACCTGAACGCCAATTGCGCACGATTTACCCATTGGGAGCACAGTTATCAGAATAATTTGCAGACCCTGGCTTCAGGCGACACCTTGTTTGCTGATCCCTACACTTATGTAAGAGCCGGGGCATGCGCCAAAACGGGAATCAAATTTCCCTTCCTCAAAGACTACGCTGCCATCAATGGCATCATTATCAACAAGGCCGAACTGATTGTTCCTGCCACAACCGACCCTTCGGGAAAACTGGATGTGCCATCGTTCCTTTTCACCAGAACAGAAGATGATGAAGGTACGACTGTTGAACTCCCGGACGCCATCACCTATAACTTCAACGAAGGAGGCGACTACGACGAAACCAATGAAGAATACCGATTCATCATTACCCGATATATCCAGGAGATCATCAACGGAGAACGTCCTGACCGTGGATTTTCACTCGTTTCCAACAACGGAGCTATTTCGGCCAGAAGGGTTATCTTAAACGGACCCTCGGTATCTGCGGACGATTCCTCCAAAAACATGCGCCTTATTCTGACGTATTCAGAGTAACGCCTGAATTATTTTTACCTTCGTCAAACCAATCCGCCGCGGCGGAATCAGATACGACAACACATTCATTAAACCCCTATAGCTCATGTGTGGTATAGTAGGATATTTGGGAACCGGACAAGCATACCCGATTCTCATTAAAGGTCTGAAACGATTGGAATACCGAGGATACGACAGCGCTGGAGTTGCGCTGGTCAATCAGGGTTCGGTAGATATCCATAAATGTAAAGGAAAAGTTTCCGACCTCGAAGATCACCTCAACGGGGTTATTCCGGAAGGAACCTTGGGAATTGGCCATACACGATGGGCTACCCACGGACCTCCCAACGACATCAATGCTCACCCTCATGCTTCGGGAAACGGAGACCTCGCTATGATCCACAATGGCATCATTGAGAACTACGCCACGATCAAAGAAACCCTCGAAAATCGCGGACATGTATTTGTGAGCGACACCGACACCGAAGTCCTGATTCACCTTATTGAAGATATTCAAAGCAAGACCAGCGTCGATTTGTTTGAAGCTGTTCGACTCGCTCTTGCCGAAGTAGTTGGTGCTTATGCGATTGTCGTGATCGATAAAAAGAATCCCGATCGCATGATTGCCGCCAAGAAAAGTAGCCCGCTGGTAATTGGGGTGGGTTCAGATGGTGACTACTACATTGGATCAGACGCAACACCAATCGTGGAATACACCAAAAACGTGGTGTACATGGAAGATGAAGAAGTCGCTCTCATCGATCGAAACACCGGACTCAAGATCGTAACCATTCAGAATAAAGAGAAAGTTCCCTATATCCAGGAACTTGAAATCCAACTTGAAACGCTGGAAAAAGGCGGCTACGACTACTTCATGCACAAGGAAATCTACGAGCAACCGCGTTCCATTATCGATTGTTTCCGCGGACGTATGAACGTTCAGCAAGGAACCATCCGCATGAGTGGTATCGACGATCACGCGGAGAAATGGATCAATGCCCGTCGTGTGATTATCGTAGCCTGTGGAACTTCGTGGCACGCCGGACTGGTCGCTGAATATTTGTTTGAAGACATTGCACGATTGCCGGTCGAAGTAGAATATGCTTCTGAATTCCGATACCGGAATCCGATTATATACGAAGATGACATTGTTGTTGCCATTTCACAGAGTGGTGAAACGGCCGATACTCTTGCCGCTATTGAAATGGCTAAAGAGCACGGTGCCCACATCTTTGGTGTTTGTAATGTAGTGGGTTCCACTATCTCACGCACCACGCACAGCGGTGCGTATACACATGCCGGACCTGAAATTGGTGTGGCATCTACCAAGGCATTTACCGCCCAGGTTACCGTACTTACCCTCATGGCTTTGAGTGTTGCACAAAAACGTGGAACCATTTCCGATGCCCGTCTGCACCGATTGATTGCCGAATTGAATTCCATTCCCGATAAAGTGGAAGAAGTTCTCAAAACCAATGATCAGGTGGAATACATCTCCGACATTTACAAAAATGCCGGCAATGCATTGTATCTCGGAAGGGGATCGAGTTTTCCGGTGGCCCTGGAAGGCGCACTGAAACTCAAAGAAATTTCATACATCCATGCTGAAGGCTACCCTGCTGCAGAAATGAAACACGGACCTATCGCCCTAATTGATGAGGAGATGCCGGTGTTTGTTATTGCCACACAGGGGCAGAGTTACGAGAAAGTAGTGAGCAACATTCAGGAGGTTAAGGCTCGAAAAGGAAAGATCATCGCTATTGTAACGGAAGGAGATAAGACCGTAAAAGCGATGGCAGATCATTCCATCGAAATACCTAAAACGGATGAGTCGCTTGTTCCATTGGTTTCCGTAATTCCATTCCAGTTGTTGTCCTTCCACATCGCTGTAATGCGCGGGTGTAACGTTGACCAACCCCGAAATCTGGCCAAGTCGGTCACCGTGGAATAATCCAAACAAGACTTATAAAATGCTGACTTTCATGCTAGTTGAAGGTCAGCATTTTGCTTTTGCGAACGTTTTGTGAATTGTTGTAGTTTATTACTTAATTTGGACTTCCAATGTCAATTCACCATGCCACTGTTAACAAAGTGTGAATGTGCGTAAGTAGCAGGGTGAGTTATTTTGCATTTTGCGACCTTGGAATAGAATTCTAACTAAATTCAATCAACATGAAAAAATTATTGGTATTCGCAGCGCTAGCCGCGTTAACTCTTGCTCCAATGTCTTCGGAAGCACAAAAACAGATCGGAGGCGACAAGATCATTGAAGCAAACTTCACTCCTTTTTCTGCTGGTCAGCCAGTGATCAACATCAACGGATTGAAATTCCGTATGTTCACTTCTGAAAATGTGGCCATCCGTTTGAACTTTCACCTCGGAACCATGAAAGAAGTAACTGTGAACACTCAGCCAGGTGCTGCAGACATCGTTGCAGGCGCTCCTGAATCTGCTTTGAATTCAGAGTTGAACACTATTGACAAAACGTTTGATTTCGGTATCCAGCCAGGTATTGAAATTCACACAGAAGGTACCGACCGTCTTTCTCCTTACATCGGTGGTGTTTTGGACATCGCTCTTGGAAGCGAGTCAACTGAGGAAGAATTCTGGGGACCATTGTCTGTAGCTGATCACAACAATCAGGCATACTCAAACTTTGGTGTGTTCTCACGAACTGCAAAGGATGGTTATTTCCGTTTTGGCATCTTCGGTGTACTTGGTGTTGACTACTACTTTGCTGACAACATCTACCTCGGTGCTGAATTGGGAATTGGTTTCTCAAACACCAGCTACCGTGATACTGAATTCTCATACTCAAACGATGCTGCGTATGGAATTAAAGTAGCTACCGACGGTACTTTGGGAACTACAATCGACGAGGACAACTTGCCCGACAACGAAGATCCTGTAATCAACGGAAAAGAAAATCATTTCGGTCCTGTCGCAAACGCTGCTTTGCGTCTGGGTTGGATCATAGCACAATAAGGCCATGAAAACTACAGGAAAAATCATACGCACATTCGCATTGTTCCTGGGAGTAACGGCTGTCTTGGTGTCGTGTCAAAAAGATAGGAGCTGGGGAACCAATCCCGCAGAACCTTATCGTACGATTGATCGCTTAACACCGGAACAAGAGGAAATGGTTCAGTCAATGGTGAACAACATCAATGAACTGGCTATCTATGATGAAGAGCGTCAGCGTGTATACAAGTTCGACATGAACTCACGTGAATTCTCTTTTGCCGATGCCGGTGAAGACGGCTGGAACTTTTCCGACAATGAAGATGTACAGTGGTACGGAGAACCTACCGGAGGTGGTACTCTCGTGATTGGCCTTAGTGCCTTTGGCGAAAACTCGTCTTCAGGATCAGGTAATGTTATTGCCGGTTCTTCTGTACTTTCTATTGACTATACCTTCTGCTTCTCGGCTTCCGATGAAGCGTTGGGTCTTGATTTGTTCGATTTTGGAGTAAACATCGACGGAATCTCAATGGTTCTCGGTATCGATGGAGACTTTGAAGCATTGCAGAACGGCGACGTAGATGAAGACGCAGAATTCACTGACTTCTTCCACGGTTTCGCTATGTTCTTCGTTTACGACGATCAAGCTCAAGGTACTTACAACATCATCGACTGGTTTGAAAACTACGACGGAACCCCCGAAGATTTGTCGGACAATGGGTTCTCTTACGTTCTCGACTTCGTCAACTTCGATCTCTACTTCTCTTATGATGGGGAAATCGACGTAGATGGAGGACAAATGTCATTCGAGGGCGAGTATTTCAGCTTGCTCGAATTCTTTACCGCCGTTGAAAATTATGATGACATTGACTATGCCATCGTAGACGGTTATGGTGATATGGGATGTAACTAAGAATTATTCTTCTCATTATAGAAAGCCGTTTCCCTCAGGGAGGCGGCTTTTCTTTTTGAGGCCCATTCCGCCGTTCACCCTATCCATCCAGTCCATCGGGGAACTACCTCAACAATAACACATTGGGTGGTGGGGTTCTACATCCATTTTCTTGAAATATGCTATGATTGGGCCTGTGATTCCCTTCAACAAGGGACGGTTACTTTACGGGGTGTTCATTTGGCGTATGCCGCTTCTTTCTTTTTAAAAAAGGCATTCGCCAAAATAGCAACAAGGATCAGCGCACTGCCCATATAAAAACCCCAACTCATGCGCTCCTCCTCTCCGAAGATCATCAACGCCAGAATAATGCTGTAAATAGGCTCCAAATTGACTGAAATAGCTACTGTAAAAGGCGACAAGACCTTCATTACCTGAACGCTTACCACGAAAGCAAAGGCTGTTGCTAGAACCGCCAATAACAACACCCAAAGCCAATCCAGGCCACTTAGATGGAGAAAATCCTCGAAGGAATAGCCCACAACACCCAAATAAATAGCGACCACGCCCGCGCCGAATAGCATCTCCCAAAGCGTAATGCGCAGCGAATCAATATGCCGAATAAATATGGCGTTGAGCAACGTGAATAGCGCGGCCAAAAAGGCGCTTATCAGAGCCAGGACCATTCCCTCCCAAAAACCACTGGCAAATCCAAATATCATGGCCAGTCCAACAATCACCACTACTCCAAGCCATACCTCGTACCATTTCAGTTTACCTCCCCCGATGATTGGGGTAAGTACAGCGACAAAAAGGCTTGTCGATGCCATGGTTGATAGCGTAACGGAGACATTGGATCGATGAATCGCCTCAAAAAAGGTAATCCAATGGGCTGCAACGATCAGTCCGACCAGGGCCATTTTCAAGGTCATGTTCAACGGCAACCGCCATTTGCGTCGGGATACCAATAGGAACACCCCTATCAAACTCCCTCCAATGAGCATGCGCAAAAATACCAAGGGAGCACTTTCCAATGAAACCAGCTTTCCCCAGATCCCGGTGAAGCCAAAAATGAGCACAATGAGGTGCAGCAATAACAGACTATAGAGCTTGTCCCTCGTCATCGCGATCCATATCCGAAACCCCACCCGAAACAATGTACTTCATAACATCGGCCGGGTTCTTCTTTATCAATGTTACATGCTCTCGTGGAACGATGAACAGGTTTCCAGAAAAATTGTAGGAGTGAGGAAAATATACAGCCACCTTCCCTTCGATTTCCCCCAGTTGTTCCAGGTTCTCGTCGGTAATGAAGCCAATCTTGTGCACATCCGTGTCTTTCGAAAGGCGCACCATCACCGGCTGGCTAAAACTCTTTTTCTTACCCACAAAGGCCGACAATAAATCGGTAATGGCATTGTAAATCGTACGCAACAACGGAATTCGATCGAGCAAACGGCTGAACCATCGCATGATCGGTTTGGCTATGAAGGTTGTGGCCAGGAAACCCATGAGCGTGATGATGCCCAGCACCAAGACGAACCCCAGGCCGGGTATGCGGTGATCCCGATCCAGCCCAAACAACGCCTCGAGCATGGGGCCAATTAAATCGTCGATAAAAACAAACAGTCTGAAAACCACATACCCAATAATAAACACGGGCAGTAATATCAGCAGGCCATTGATGAAAAATTGTAGAAACTTACGTGTCATTTGGTGCCAATTCTTATCTTGGACAAATTAACACCTTAATCAAACAACTATGTCGACCATCGCATCATTTCGCAATGACTTTTCAACGGGTCTGTTTGCCAATGTCAAGAATGTATTTTGGAAGTATGTCATCATTATGGCTGTGTACGTGGTTTTCGCTATGCTTCTCGCGGCAACAGTACTGGGATCTTTCATGAATGTCGACATGATGGAGATGTTCAGTGCAAATCCTCAAGATTTTCTGAATGAGCTTCAAAACAACCCTGGTTTTGCGAATCAGATGTTCACGCCTGGAGAACAGCCGGGTATCGGAACTATCGCTTTAATTTATACTATTGGTCTTTTGGTTGGCTCCTGGTTCATTAACTTTCTGCTCACCATCAACGATGCATCTATTCGGGGATACAAAGAATCCGTTCTGGAAAGCTTAAAGAAATCATTCAGCGCCAAAATATTTCAGCAATTGGCCAACATTATTGTGATTTATGTGATAATGATCGCCCTTTACCTGGCCGCAATGGTATTCGTATTCATTCATTGGAGTGTATTTATTCTTGCGCTTTTATTTGTGTTTATTCTGTTGACGAAGTTTATCCTCACTCCGGCCGCCATCACCCATGGCAATATGAATGTGTTTCAGGCTATCGCTTTCAGTTGGAAAAAAATCAATTTCCGTCGGGCTTTGTTGCTTTTCCTTATTGCATTTGGTGCTTCCATTGCCTTGGTCGTCGTTTTCTTAATTGTAGCATTCATCCTTGGTGTCATCGGTATGATTCCTTATTTGGGAATTGTTCTCAACGCTGTTGGTGGCATATTCTTGTACGCTCTCTTTGCCTCTATGATGTACGGCGCCCTAAGCGGCTTGTACTTCAGGTACTCGGATGATGATGAATCCGAAGAAGGAGGAATGGCCATCGAAGATCATCTGGTTGCCGAGTAGAACCTGGTTTCAAGAATCCTAGAATTACATCCTTCGCTGCGGTTTGGCAACGTGGTGGAATCATGTATTTCTGCCATTCGGCAAATGGTAACGCGCTGCAATTGAATAATTTGAACAGCGTACGAATGCAACCTATGCAGCATTCCCCATCTTGGAGAAAACCCCCAAATTCGGTAGCTTTAACCTCATGAAACTGAAACTACTTCTTAACCTGCCCTTTCTTGCTGCGCTTTTATGTAGCCTGTTTCCAGGCAATATAAATGGCCAGTTAGAAAACGTCAATTGGCACTTCGGTGTAGGAGTTGGCGTTGAAATTACTCCCGATGGTCCCGTGCTTACAAGCAGCAACATCAATGCGTTTGGAGTAATATGTCCTTCGGCCATATCCTCATCATCGGGACAACTGCGATTCTATTCGGATGGAAACAACGTTTACAATTCCAATGGCGATGTCGTCGACAACGGTGATTTGAGCAGTGGTGCGGTTGAAAATGTCTTTGTGCCATACCCCGGCGACGATACCAAATGCTACTTGTTTAGAAGCGACAATAACGGTGTTGACTATTCCGTAATCGATGAGAATCTTGGAGATGCCGGTGGTATTGACCCCGCATTCAAAGAAATTGACCTGTACGATACCGGAAGCCAACTCATTTGCGCCTCCATATCGGATGGTTCGGGCTACTGGCTGATTACTGCCGATAATAATGATGGATTTACCGATGATATTCACCTGAATGCCTATAGTGTAACGTCATCAGGAGTAGAGTTGGTCTCAGAAATTACCGAGTATTTCTTCTTCGCCGGTTGGAACGCTACCCTCGATGATGCACGGATTTCTCCCGATTGTTCCAAAATTGCCATTTCGTACAAAGGGCACTATGTAGCTTTGCTCAAATTCGACAATGAAACCGGTAGTTTTTATGACATCATCTACGATGGAATGGACACCGGAGCTTCCTTTGTAAATATCACTGAACTAGAATTCTCGGCCAACAGTGAGTTGCTCTACGCTCTGGGAGACTACAATACCGTGCGCCAATACAGCCTGGACTCCTGGAATTTTACAGATATCTCCTCTTCAGTGAATATTATCGACCAGAACTTTGGTCAATCCTTGTGGAACGATATTAAGCTGGCACCCGATGGGAAAATTTATCTCCTCAATGATGATCAAGGCCAATTGGATGTCATTAATCAACCCGATGTTATCGGTGCGGAATGCGACCTTCAAACCGGTGTCTTGGACATTCCTTCCGGAATTTCCACCTACTTACCCAATTTGCCCAATGTCACTTGTCAGGCTCCATTCCTCGACCTGATTATTGATCACCAATATGAATGTTTGGGAGACCTCACCGAGCTTTGGTACATATTTCCCGCCGAGCCCGATTCAGTGCTTTGGAACTTCAACGACCCTTCAACCGGTGACTCGAACACATCGAATCTCGATAGTCCAATTCATGTTTTCAGTGCAATAGGAAGCTACGACGTAACCTTCATTTACTATCTCAATGGAGAAGCCACTGAATACCTTCACAATGTCAATATCTACGAAATTCCGGATCCCAATCTGGGGCCCGATCAAACTTTTTGTCAGGGCCAGTCCGTGGAACTCAACGCGGGTCCCTCGAACTACAATTACACCTGGACACCATCCGGATCCGGAAATATCATTACCGTCACTTCCGGGGGAACGTATAATGTGGTTGCGAATAACAACGGCTGTATCGGTTCGGATGAAGTGGTTCTGGACATGATTCCCTATGCAGTAGTTGACCTCGGCGATGATATCATACTTTGTGATGCTTCTTCTGCAACAATTGATTCAGACCTTTCAGGGATTAGCAACATCGTTTGGTCAACTGGAAGCACTTCAGAAAGCATTACGGTGACTTCTTCAGGAACATATTGGGCTTCCGGTTCAAATAGTTGTTTTAACGCCACCGACTCCATTCAAGTGACCTTTGTAAACGTTCCCACTTCCTTTCTTCCCGGAGACCTCAATGCTTGTGAAGGGGATACGATTCCCGTACTCGTGAATTTAGAAGGTTGGAATGTTCAATGGAACCCGGGAGGAAACACAAACGAAATCCTAATCACGGAAGAAGGAACCTATACCGCAACCATCACACAAGGTCCATGCTCGGCCACCGATGATATTACGGTAGAAATGACCCCCTTTGTCCCGTTGGATTTGGTCATCATGCCCAATGTCTTCACCCCCAATGGCGATGCGCATAACAAGTACTTCACCCCCTTCATGCCATCTCAAACCGACCGTGTGCTGTGCGACAGTCCGGTGGTGACTATTGACCTTAGAGTCTACGATCGCTGGGGGCTATTACTCACTGAAGAAGGTGCATGCCGCTGGGATGGAAATACCAACAATAATGAAGTGCCCGAAGGAGTGTACTATTACATCGTGGACATCCATTCACAATGCGTTGAACGCGAAGAGAACAAAACTGTTGATGGGCATTTAACCCTCCTTCGTAAGTAAACCGAGTGGTTTCATCGGGATTTCGTACTTTTGTAGGACATTCCTTAGCTATGAAACAACTGATTACACTGGCAATCTGCGTGGTTTGCGCTGCTTTGTCGTTTGCACAATCTGCTCCAATAGTAATTGACGGTCGCTTTGATGATTGGGGAGGACTCTCTTCTTTCACAGACACGCCCGAATCACTGACCGGCGTGGATTTGCTCAGTTTTGAGGTTACTAACGATGAGAATTTTCTCTTCATTCGTCTTGAAGTGGATCAGGAAATCGACCTCACCGACAATCTCGTATCACACACCATTTACCTGTATATCGATGGGGATAATGATGCCGGCACAGGATTCGGTGTACAGCCAGGGTACGGTTCAGAAATCGGTATTAATTTTCGTCAATTGTTCGCCTATTTTGACGCTGTAACCCCGAGTGTTACGGTAAATTTTGCTGACATCCAATTGCGTTGCTTGCCAACGGTTACCAGCAACATTTTTGAGATCGCTATAGGCCGCGATGTAATGCCCGATGGGAGCACACCATTGTTCACTTCTCCTACGATTAAGCTATTATTTCGCAATACAGCAAATGGCGACCGAATGCCGAATAGCGGGGATACCTTTTCATACACTTTCGACGAAACCTCAACCGGTGCGCAGCCTGCCCTCGATATCAACAAATCGAATGCAGATTACGTGAGACTGGTAGCCTACAATGTGCTCGGAAACGGACTTACCGACCCTGCCCGTCAACCTCATTTTGAGGATGTGATCACGGCATTAAATCCGGATATTATCGGTTTCTCAGAATCAAGCGGAACCTCGGAAACGCAGGTTAAAAACCTCCTTGACGCCTGGCTCCCAACAGGAACCGCTGAAGGATGGTATGTTGCCAAAGACGACTACGATATGATTACCGCTAGTCGTTGGCCAATAATAAGTGAATGGGCTGCTCTCGACCGTCAGTTTCCTGCGCTTATTGATCTTCCTTCCAACTACGCCAACGATCTCCTCTTTGTGAATTCGCACTTGAATTGCTGTGCAAACGAAACTGCACGTCAAGCTCAGGCAGATGAATTTGCTGCCTTCATGCTGGATGCCAAGGCAGCCGGCGGAGCCATCACGCTCGATCCCAATACTCCGGTAGTTTATGCCGGTGATTTGAACCTCGTAGGATGGGCTCAGCAACTCAACACCCTTGTTACCGGCGATATTCAAGACACCGGAACCTGGGGACCCGGGGGATCATTGGATTGGGACAATACTGATCTGACCGATCAAATTTGCATGCAAACCGACAAGCGAATGGCCTACACCTGGCGCGATGATGCCGGAGGAAGCTACCCTCCCGGACGATTGGATTTCATCATCTTCTCCGATGCCGTAATGACGGCTGAGAAATCATTCACGCTACAGACTGAGATCATGCCTCCTGCACGACTCGCTCTGTACGGCCTAAGCACCAACTCCACCAGTAATGCTTCAGACCATTTCCCGGTAACAGCCGATTTTTCTCTTGCTATGGCCGTTGCAGATGCTGATGGCGATGGGGTCGAAGACGCTCTGGATAACTGCGTTGACACCTACAACCCCGATCAAATGGACACTGATATGGATGGGGTGGGTGATGCATGTGACCTCTGCCCTACCGATTCCAATAAAATTGAGCCGGGAATTTGTGGTTGCAACAATCTTGATGAAGACACTGACGGCGACGGAATTTTCGATTGCGTTGATAACTGTCCGGCCGTAGCCAATTTTGATCAAGCCGACTGGAACAGCGATGGAATAGGCGATGTATGTCAGGATTTTGACAATGACGGCATCAACGACAACTTCGAAATCCTGGTGTGGGGCAGTGATCCCGGAAATCCGGATACGGACAACGATGGCTTGTCAGATGGCGATGAATTGAATATTTATGGCACCAACCTCCTCGTTCAGGACACAGATGGTGACGGTCTTACGGATTCGTTTGAAGTTAACGTAAGCCTTACCAGTCCACTGGATCCTGATACCGACGGAGACGGATGCAACGATGCCATGGAATGGGGACAACAATGTCCGGATAGTCCTTCAGCTTCTTGTGCAGGAGACCTTGACTTTGATGGAATAATTACTACTGCCGATTTGCTGCTTTTCCTGGGAGCATTTGGGCAATCGTGTGATTAAGTGTTTTGTTCGCCACGGATGTCCTTGAGTACATCCCGAATCTCTTTGAGAACCTGAAGCATTTCTTCACTTTGGCCCGAATGGTTTGGAGACAATGCCAGGCTCTTGTTGCGGTCGCGTTGTTCGAGCACTACGTTTCGGAACTCGGATGCACCTTCAATTCCAATAAGGCGCATATCTGCTGTGTGCGAACCGCCGTGCCCTGCTGTTTCAATCTTAAGTATGGACAAGCCAAACATTTTAAGAATCGGTCCCTCGATGAACGTGAGGTCCTGAATATTCTCCAGTGGTATTGTTTTATCCACCCGCACTAATACCCCCTTGGTGAATTTCAATTTACTCTCGGTCAATTCGCAATGAAGGCTGTCGAAATACCTCCGTGCAAAGTATTGTCCCGGACCCAAAAGCCAAACAATAGCCAGAGGAATACCAATAATTGAAATGAACATTCCAAAGACCGGAAGCCAAAGGAAGTATTTCTTAACTGCCGGTGAAAAGCGCGCTTCACGCACTAAATTATTCATGATTCTTAAGGTGTTTTTCGGTTTTCGATCAGTCAAACGACGACCTGATCGGACGAAAGTTACGCTACAATTGGACTTGTGTGCAGGAGAAGAAGTCTTTTTGTACATTTCAGCACTCAACCTTAAGAACCATGAAAAGGACTTTACTAGCCGGAATCCTGTGGATGGCTGCCCATTCACTTTTTGCTCAATGCACCGATTGTATTCCCGATGAAACGTGTATCAATGATACTGACTTTCCCCAGGTGTGCCCCGAGGTGATGCCCGCTGCCACAGCAGGAGAGGCTTACGATGAACAAATGACCTTCTTTTTACCTGCTCAAGTTACCGATCCGGGATCAGGAGTTACAGTAGATCTTATCGAAGTAGTCATTACCAGTGTCCAGGGATTGCCCTTTGGTTTGGAGTACATCATGAATCATCCCGACAACACCTATTATCCCAACGACGGTGATACGTGGGGATGCGCTACTATTTGCGGAACTCCCTTGCTGGCTGGTGAATACGCAGTATCCATCAATGCTCATGTTACCACCCTGGCTTTTGGCTTTGAAGTGGAGGTTGATCAACCTTTTGAATCCATCTTTTCCGTACTTCCCGGTGAAGGTGGAAACAACAGTTTTACATTCGACAATGTAGCCGGTTGCGGAAGCATGGATGTGAATTTCGAAGCACTTATCAACGCTGATCCTCAGCCTACTACCTGGTTTTGGGACTTCGATAATGGAAATACAAGTGCCTCACAATTCCCGGCCACTCAAACCTTCAATGGTGCCGGCGATTACCTGGTTTCACTTGAAACAACCATCTATGACTACGTTCTCACCGACGTGTTGCTTTCAAGCCTTGCCGGTGGATGGTCGGGCGATATCGAAGAGCTCACTACTTTGCAGAATCCCGATCCCTATTTCGTAATCACCAATTCGAGTGGTGTGGCGGTATATACCTCCTCAAGCCTTACGGATGTTCAATCGGGCAGTTGGACAGGATTAAATATTATCCTCTCCGATCCTCCATACACCATCAGCTTTTATGATGAGGATTCCATTTCAAACGACGATTTCCTGGGAACCGGTGATATGCCGGGCACCGATGGGACGTATATCATCAATGCGGGAGGATCAACATGCTCAGTGAACATCGGATTGCAAGCGGGAGATACCTTCTATGATGAAACGGTATTCAGTGTTTTTCCGGCACCCAATACAGCATTTACCATTGATGAAGACGCCAATGTGCTTTACTACAGCGATGAAACGCTGACTTCTTTCCTCTGGCTTAATCAGGGAGACACGCTGGCAACTCAAGATACAATCATTAACATGTCGACAAATGGTGGTGTCTACGAATGCATGGTGACCAATATATACGGCTGTGAAGGTTGGTCATCTCCCTATGTTCATTGTCCTGAACTTACCGTTCAATATGATCAGGAACTCAATCAACTCTTGGTACCGGATATTTTTGAATCGTATCAATGGTTTTACAACGGACTGGAAATATCCGGTGCTACTGCCAACTTCATTTTTGTGGAGAATGATGGAAATTACAGCGTGGAAGTCACCACTTCGTACGGTTGTGAATCCATGAGTACTGTGATTACCATTAATACCTATGTTCAGGAATTTACCGCAGGCGCCCAAATGAAAACCTATCCCAATCCGGCCTCAGATCATGTGACCATAGAACTTGATCATTTCCGGGGAAGTGGGGCTCAGTTCGAATGGAGAGATGCTGTGGGTAACTTGTTGGAGATCAACATGACACGACTGTCTGACCATCAGTGGGAAGCGGCGATTGACCATTTGCCGAATGGCTTATATACCCTGTCTTTGTGGGAAGGAAACCACGTTATAACGCAGCGCATTGTTAAGCAATAAACGTTAAGATATTTAAAACCGCTTCACTTTGCCTGTTCCCTACAAGAGGGAAACGCGTAGTTTTCGCTAATTTTGATAGGATACACTGTGCTATAATGAACTGAAACGCGTTATGGGTGTATCTAATGAGGCGCAAGTGCGTATTGATATGCACACAGCCACAAGAAATGTGAGGCGAAAAAATGCAGAGAACAGGTTACGACCAACTGATCGAAAAAATTGATCAGTTCACCCGAAAATACTACAAGAACCGGATCATCCGCGGGCTGATATACGGGGGAGCGCTGGTGCTGGGTTTTTACCTGGTAGTAACGTTCCTTGAGTATTTTGGTCAGTTCAATACCGGAATGAGAACCCTTCTTTTCTGGGGGTTTATCTTATCCACTTCGGCAGTGTTGGGCTACTATGTGGTCATTCCATTGTTCAAGTTGTTCCGGATGGGCAAAACCATCAGCCATGAAGAGGCAGCAACAATCATTGGAAAGCATTTCCCCAATGTGAGCGATAAACTGCTCAACACGTTGCAACTCAAACGCATGTCGGATTCACTTGCGGACAACTCGCTAATGCATGCCGCTATTGATCAGCGCATTGATGAATTAAAGCCCGTACCCTTTGCCTCGGCAGTAGATTTTAGAGAAAATAAGCGGTACATCAAATACATCATTCCTCCGGTAGCCGTAATTCTGATCCTGCTGTTTGCAGCCCCCAGCATTCTTACGGAACCTACTGATCGACTGGTGAGGCACAGTGAAGAAATTGTCCCGATAGCACCCTATTCCATCTCCATTGTCAACGACCAATTGCAGGTTGTGGAGAATGAAGATTTCCTGTTGCAAGTGAATGTAACCGGAGATGTCGTACCCGATAAAGTGTATGTGCTGGTCAATGACCAACGCTTTAAACTCAATAAAGAAGACAAGAGCGGACACACCTACTTGTTCCGAAACGTCAATCAATCCACTCCATTTCAGTTTTATGCCGACGGGTTTTACTCTCCTACCTATACTTTGGAGACCTTGGCGGCACCCTTGTTGGTGAATTTTGAGGTGGCTCTGGACTACCCGGCCTACACGCGATTTACGGACGAGACCAAGAATAACTCAGGTGACATCACAGTACCGGCCGGAACCCGCGTGCAGTGGCTTTTTCACACCCAAAATACCGATGCTGTAGAAGTGCGTTTCTCCGATACCACAATGGTGTTGAGTGAACGGGGATCCCACGACTTTGGAATGGAACAACTGGTCATGAAAAATGACCGCTATGTCATCAAAACCCGAAATGCCGTGCTGACCAACAAAGATTCTATTGGTTACCGCATTGAGGCTATTCCCGATATGTATCCCATGATCGCAGTTGATGAGACCCGGGACACCGTAACCGGAAAGCAGGTATATTTCACCGGTGATATCAAGGATGACTATGGATTTAAACGTTTGACATTCAACTACATATTTGATCAATCGGAGGATGAAAGTCGCATGAATGGAGAACGAAAAAGCATTGATATTCCGGTATCATCTGCCATGCAGCAGGAGCAGTTTTTTCACCATTGGGATTTGAGTGAACTGGAGCTCATGCCGGGCGATAAGCTGAGCTATTTCTTTGAAGTTTGGGACAATGATGGAGTCAATGGCAGTAAATCAAGCCGAACGCAGTTGCGTACCTACGCCGCTCCAACATTGGACGAACTCATTGAGCAGCGCGATGAACAAAGTAAAGACATCAAAGATGAACTGGAGCAGAGTCTGAAAGATGCCAAGGACATCCAAAAGGATCTCGAAGAACTACGCAAGGATCTTTTGAATAAAGAGGAGCTGTCGTGGCAGGATAAAAAGAAGATAGAAGACCTGCTCAAAAAGCAGCAGAATCTCGAGAACCAGGTGAACAATATTCAGCAGCAAAACCAGCAAAAGAACGACCGCCAGAATGAAATGCAGCAGCCCAATGAAAGTCTGATGGAAAAGCAGGAGCAATTGCAAAAGCTGATGGATGAAATCATGTCGGACGAGATGAAGGAGCTCATGAAAGAGTTGGAGCGGCTGATGGAGCAGATGGACAAAGACGATATTCAGAAGCAGATTGAAGAGATGGACATCTCCAACGAGGAGATGGAAAAGGAGCTGGACCGGGCGTTGGAACAATTCAAGCAATTGGAGTGGGAGCTGAAAATGGAGGAGCAAATCGACAAGTTGGAAAAACTTGCTGAGGAACAGGAAAAGTTGGCTGAGGAGTCGAAGCAGGAAGAAAAGGAAAGCGAAGAGTTGAAAGAAAAACAGGAGCAACTCGAAAAGGAATTCGAAGAATGGAAGAAGGACATGGATGATCTCGAAAAGCTCAACAACGAGTTAGAGAATAAAAATTCCATGCCCGATAATGAGCAGAAGGAACAGGAGATTGACCAGAAGATGGACGAAAGTAAGGAGCAGCTGGATAAGGACAAAAAGAAGAAGGCCTCCGAATCACAACAGGGTGCTGCTGAGAAAATGAAGGAGGTGGCTCAGAAAATGGAGATGATGATGGAGCAGCAGGAGTCGGAAAGCATGGAGGAAGATATGAAGGCACTCCGGGCATTATTGGAGAACATCATAACGCTTTCATTCGATCAGGAATTGGTCATGGGTGAATTGGGTGGCATCGACGATAAAGATCCGAAATACGTGCTGCACGCTCAAACTCAGCGCAAGTTGAAAGATGATGCTAAAATGGTGGAAGACAGCTTATTTGCACTGAGCAAGCGCGTAATTCAACTTCAGGCACCTGTCAATCGCGAGATCAGTCTGGTCAACGAAAACATGGAACTGGCTTTGGAGAACCTGGGTGAACGCAAAACGGAGATCGTTACGAATCATCAGCAGTATGTAATGACATCGTTTAACAACCTCGCTTTGTTGCTGGATGATGCATTGCAGCAAATGCAAAAAGAATGTTCAAACAAAAAACCGGGTAAAGGAAATTGTGAAAAGCCCGGTGGCATGGGAGCCAAACCTTCTGCCAGTCAGATGAAGAAACAGCAGCAGGCACTTTCCGATCAGTTGCAAAAAATGAAGGAGAAGATTGAAGGGTTCAATAAAGGAGAAAGTAAGAGTGGCAAAGGAGAGATGAGCAAGGAGATAGCTCAAATGGCGGCAAAACAAGCCGCTATAAGGAAGGAAGTTGAAAAAATGAGCCAGCAGCTCAATGAAGATGGTTCAGGCCAGGGAAATGAGCTTAAAAAGATCGCCAAGGAAATGGAGGACATGGAGAAGGATATGGTGAATCAGAAGTTTGATGTGGAGATGATGAAACGCCAGCAAGACATCCTCACCCGCCTCTTGAAAGCTGAAAATGCCGAGCGGCAGCGTGAGATGGATAATCAGCGGAAATCCAACGAGGCCCGCGAGTATCAAATCAGCAATCCACAACAATATTCCGACTACCAAAAGCGCAAGGAAAAGGAGATAGAAATGCTCAAAACACTGCCCCCAACATTGAAGCCTCACTACAAGGAAAAGGTGAACAATTATTTTAATAAATTAGGGGACTGAAAATAGACTGTCCGGCATGCCTGAAAATCAAAAGGTAATAACCTTTAAATCGCAAACTGAAAACATCGCCATCGTTGAAAAACTGGTGGACGAGGTATGTGAGCAATACAAGATCAAGGAAGATTTCTATGGAAACATCCTGATCTCATTGACAGAGGCTGTGAACAATGCGATTGTTCACGGCAATAAATTGGATCCGGACAAGAACGTATCGGTATCCTACTCCGCGGATGCACACATGTTGAAATTCATCATCACCGATGAAGGTCCGGGGTTTGACTACGACAATCTACCCGACCCGACAGCACCTGAAAACATCGAAAAGCCAAATGGCCGTGGGGTGTTTCTCATGAAAAATCTCGCAGATCATTGTTCGTTTAAGGACGATGGCCGCATCGTGGAAATGGAATTTGAAGCTATTGCTGTAGAAGCTTGAAACCTATTGAAATCTTCTTTGAGTCGGTCGAAGAACTGACTCTCCCCGAGGAAGCCCTTAAATCGTGGCTCAAGCAGGCCGTATTGGATCATCACAAGGAATTAGAATCGTTGAACATCATCTTATGTACAGATGATTTTTTACATGATCTCAATGTTCAGTACCTCGATCACGACACCCTTACCGACATCATTACCTTCGATTACAATCATGATGATCAGGTGAACGGTGAACTGTATATCAGCCTAGATCGGGTTGAAGAGAATGCCCGCGAAAACAAAGTGTCTACCTTAGAAGAGCTGCACAGAGTGATGATACATGGCGTATTGCATTTGGTGGGTTATAAGGACAAATCACCCGAAGATCAAACCGAAATGCGCGGTAGGGAAGATTATTACTTATCTTTGCGAACTTTTTAAATCGCTGTATAACAGTTTGTTATATCTGTTTCACGTGAAACACATCTGACCATGTTGCAAGAATATGATGTAATCGTAGTAGGAGGAGGTCATGCCGGTAACGAAGCTGCGGCCGCGGCTGCCAATTTAGGATCGAGCGTGTTGATGATCACCATGAACATGAATACGATAGGTCAAATGTCATGCAATCCGGCTATGGGCGGTATTGCCAAAGGCCAAATTGTACGTGAAATAGATGCCATGGGAGGCTACTCAGGCATCGTAAGCGACCGAAGTGCTATCCAGTTCCGTATGCTCAACCGATCCAAAGGTCCGGCCATGTGGAGTCCGCGCACGCAGAACGACCGAATGCTGTTTGCCAATGAATGGCGCCTCATGTTGGAACAAACACCCAATTGCGACTTTTGGCAAGACATGGTAACCGGACTACTCATCGATGGAGATCGGGTATCGGGAGTTAAAACATCCATGGGAATGACCGTAAAAAGCAAGTCGGTTATTCTTACCAACGGAACGTTCCTCAACGGAATAATCCACCTCGGAGAAAAGCAATTTGGCGGTGGTAGAGCCGGAGAACGAGCCGCTCATGGTATTACCGAGCAACTCGTAGACCTGGGTTTTGAGAGCGGAAGAATGAAGACCGGAACTCCGCCACGTATTGATGGTCGTTCTCTGGATTACAGTAAAATGGAAGAACAACCGGGAGACGATAATCCGGATAAATTCTCCTACTCCGATACAAAGCCTTTAGCTCACCAACGACCTTGTCATATTACGTATACCAACACCACCGTCCACGACATCTTGCGCACCGGATTTGAACAATCACCTATGTTCAGCGGACGCATTCAAGGTCTTGGTCCGCGCTACTGCCCCTCAATTGAAGATAAGATTGAGCGCTTTAGCGACAAAGATCAGCACCAGCTCTTTGTTGAACCCGAAGGTTGGGACACTGTAGAAATCTACGTCAACGGATTCAGCACTAGTCTGCCTGAAGAAGTACAAATGAAAGCCCTGCAACAGGTTCCGGGCTTCGAGCAGTGCAAGATGTTCCGTCCTGGTTACGCCATTGAATATGACTTCTTCCAACCCACACAGTTGGATCTCACGCTTCAAACTAAACTCATCAAAAACCTCTACTTCGCCGGACAAATAAATGGCACTACCGGTTATGAAGAGGCAGCATGTCAGGGATTGATTGCTGGCATCAATGCTCATCGTAGCGTAAAGGAAACAGAGCCTTTTATCCTGAAACGCTCAGAGGCTTACATTGGGGTGCTTATTGACGACCTGGTCAACAAAGGAACGAAAGAGCCCTATCGCATGTTTACATCACGTGCCGAATACCGTATCCTCCTGCGCCAAGACAACGCAGATGAGAGACTGACGCCTTTGGCACATTCCATTGGCCTGGCGTCGAACGAACGTATGGAACGAGTAGCTCAGAAAATAGAGGGAACTAAAGGGGCCCGGAAATATTTCTCCAATCAAAGTGTCGCTCCGGAAGACATCAACTCCTACCTCGATGAAATTGGCTCCGCGCCACTTAAGCAAAAAGTGAAACTCGAAACGATCTTGTCACGTCCACATGTTACACTAAGTGATCTGGCTAATCACTTCGAACCTCTCAAACAATACGCGGATTCCTTGCAGGGAGATTCGGTTGCTGTTTTACAACAAACCGAAATACAAATCAAATACGAAGGATACATCAATAAAGAACAGGAAATGGCCGACAAGCTGTCCCGACTCGAGGATGTTCGTTTACCACAAGATTTACCGTATCACCAACTCGGCGGACTATCAGCTGAAGCCAAGGAAAAATTATCACGACAACAACCTCAGTCCATTGGACAAGCTTCTCGAATTAGCGGAATAAGTCCCTCAGATATCAGCGTTCTACTTGTTTACATGGGTCGCTGATGTTCCACGTGGAACAATTATCCTCAACCCTAAAAACATGCAAACCCCACCGATTAAAAATAAAAACCCATTTTAATAGGGCATAAATCCACTTTCTCAACCCAAAACATGCTCATATACCCATTCTTATTTTTTTTTCAATAACACCCCTTTAAAATCGGTCAGTTTTTCATTGTTTGTGACACAGGTCCTTGCACTACCCGTATAACATTGTATTTTTGCAAAAAATAATTCAACATGTCTGAAACAGCAACTGCTATAGATGTACGCACCATGTTCAAACAATTGGGCATTGGCGAAATCAATCACGGAACAAGTACAGGTCGACAGACCAGCGGAGAAGGAGAATTGATTTCTTCATTCTCACCTGTAGATGGTCAGCTCATTGGAAAAGTAACAACAACTACTCCGGCAGAATATGAGCAGGTCATAGCTACTGCCCAAAACGCATACACTACCTGGCGCAATATGCCAGCTCCCAAGCGAGGAGAAATCGTACGTCAGTTTGGCAATCAACTGCGAGAACTCAAAGAACCACTTGGAATGCTCGTTTCTTACGAAATGGGAAAGAGCTACCAGGAAGGTTTGGGTGAAGTTCAGGAGATGATCGATATCTGTGACTTTGCCGTTGGATTAAGTCGACAACTATACGGTTTGACCATGCACTCCGAGCGTCCGGGACACCGTATGTATGAACAATATCACCCGCTTGGTGTAGTGGGAATTATTTCCGCATTCAATTTCCCCGTTGCGGTATGGTCGTGGAACTCCGCACTAGCCTGGGTATGTGGTGATACCTGCATATGGAAAGCATCGGAAAAAGCTCCTCTATGCTCGGTAGCATGTCAAAATATATTCCGCAAAGTATTAGAAGACAATGACTTACCTGAAGGTATCTCTTGCATTGTCAATGGCGACTACAAAGTGGGTGAAATGATGACGACCGACGAACGTGTTCCTCTTATTTCGGCTACCGGATCTACTCGCATGGGACGAATTGTAGGAGCTACCGTAGCGCAACGCTTCGGTAAATCATTGCTTGAACTTGGTGGTAACAATGCTATAATCGTTACACCTAACGCTGATCTCAAAATGACCACAATAGGTGCGGTGTTTGGTGCCGTTGGAACATGTGGCCAACGTTGCACTTCAACCCGACGACTCATCATTCATGAGAGCATTTACAATCAGGTTAAAGATCAACTGCTTTCGGCTTATGGTCAACTGCGTATTGGAAATCCACTCGATCAAAACAACCATATTGGGCCGCTCATCGATACCGATGCGGTGAATACCTATCTCAAGGCCATTGAAGCCGTTAAAGAACAAGGCGGATCTTTCATCGTGGAAGGTGGAGTGCTTGAGGGAGAAGGCTACGAAAGCGGTTGTTACGTAAAGCCTTGTATTGCCGAAGTGAAAAACGAGTTCGCTATTGTACAGGCTGAAACATTTGCTCCCATCCTGTACCTCATTAAATACACCGACCTCGATGAAGCTATAGCCATGCAAAATGGCGTAAAACAAGGGTTATCTTCAGCCATCATGACCACCAATATGCGCGAAGCTGAGCAATTCTTAAGCTGTGGCGGTAGCGATTGCGGAATTGCCAATGTCAACATCGGTACCAGTGGTGCTGAAATTGGCGGAGCTTTCGGGGGTGAGAAAGAAACCGGTGGTGGTCGTGAATCTGGTTCGGACGCCTGGAAAGTGTACATGCGCCGTCAAACCAACACCATCAATTATTCTCATGACCTTCCATTGGCTCAGGGAATTAAGTTTGACTTCTAATCCAATTCATCATACTCTGAAAAAGTCCTGCGTTGCGCGGGACTTTTTTATTTGGGTACATCCCAAGCCTTCATTAACACTAGATAACACATACACTTGTATGAAGCAACATTCCAATAATTGAGAAACCTTATTTGGCGACTGCCACGAATTTCTCCCATATTGCGGGCCGTTCAACTAAACCTTTTCGATGACTGATCGCATCATACTTCTCTTCCTGGTGGCTTTCCTTGCAGCGTGCCATCCGGCAAATGAAGTTTCTAATCAGCCGCAACTTCCTTTGAAACCCGGCACTTGGCGCATGAATTTGACCGTTGACGATACGTTTATACCTATCCGATTCGAAGTAGATAGCGCATTAACCATCACCTGGGTCAATAGTGATGAGCGTATTCCGGTAACAGATATTTCCCTGCTGGGTGATTCGCTATTTTTCAGCATGCCCCGCTTCAACAGTGATTTCAGCGGAACTCTCCTTAATGATAGTCGCTTCACTGGAATGTGGAACAATAAAGCCCGCCAAGATTATCAGATTCCGTTTGAAGCATTCTATGTCAGCTCAGAACCTGCATCAAACACACTCAACACAGAAACGGAGCACTACGAAGTATGGTTTAGTCCGGGAACGGATGACGAATACAAAGCCGTGGGACTCTTTCAATATGAAGGGAGTGAAGTCCATGGAACTTTCCTCACGGAAACCGGTGATTATCGTTATCTGCAAGGAACACTTGCCAATGATCAACTTCTCTTGAGTTGTTTTGACGGCTCTCATTTGTTTGGATTCACCGGAACAATGAGGGGTGACAGCATTGTAAATGGTGAGTTTCGATCGGGAAAACATTGGAAGGAACCGTGGGTGGCCGTGCGCAACAGCCAATATCAACTCACCCATCCGGATTCACTGACCCATGTTGTACACGAAGACCAACCCCTGGAATTTCAAGTTCTCACCATGTCGGGAGATCCTATGGTTATCAATCCTGACTTGCTCAAAGGTAAAGTAACTATTATTCAGATCTTCGGTTCCTGGTGTCCCAATTGTTATGATGAAAACGTGTTCTACAAAGAACTCAGTGATGCATACAGCAATCATGGATTGCAAATCATTCCTGTTGCCTTTGAGAAAAGCGATGATTTTACGGTCAATGCAATGTCCATTGAAAAGCAATTTGCCGAAATAGGTATCAATTACCCTCCTTATTTAGGGGGTAAAGCATCCAAATCTGAAGCTTCGGCAAAATTCCCCATGCTCGATGAGGTGATCTCCTTTCCTACCTCGCTGTTTATCGATAAGGATGGTACCATACGCAAGGTGCACACCGGATTTTATGGTCCGGGCACGGGATCGTACTATGAAACCTACTGCAAGGACACCCGCAGATTTATTGAAATGCTGTTGGCTGAAGCTCCTTTAGCTTCTATTTAGACTGAAATTCGTTTTCCACATCTACCACTAGCTTTTTGTCGCGATTGGCCACTTCCCAGGCTGTGCAAAACACGAGTTTACCGATCTCAGCTGTTTTCTCAAACATGATCTTCTCCACATCGTCGCCTGGCTGATGATAATCTTCATGAACACCGCTGAAGTAGAAAATGACCGGAATCTCGTTCTTGGCAAAATTGTAATGGTCAGAGCGGTAATAAAATCGATTGGGATCGTCGGGACTGTTGTAGGTATAATCCAGTTCCAATCCGGTATAAATGGTATTGGCTTGTTCTGAAATAGCGTGCAACTCGGTACTCAATTTATCCGATCCAATGAGATATACATACTTCTCATTGTCCTTATGGTCATCGTCTATTCTTCCAATCATATCGATATTCAGGTCACATACCGTGTTCTCCAATGGAAAAATGGGAAACTCGGCGTACCACTCAGAACCCAACAGACCTTTCTCTTCGCCCGAAACAGTCATCACCAATACACTTCTGCGGGGACCATTACCCTGGTCGGCCGCCATTTTAAATGCCTGGGCAATTTCAAGAGCAGTAACAGTACCTGAACCATCATCGTCGGCACCATTGTACACCTCACCATTTTGAACACCCACGTGATCGTAATGAGCTGTGACAACTACAATTTCATGTCGCAATGCCGCATCGGATCCCGGAATGAAGGCCAAAACGTTCTCAGCAGTAAAATTCTCCTGATCCCGATCAATGGTGAACTGAAAAGAACATGGAAAAGATCCCGAAACCGGTTTGCCTTTCTTGAGAATACGTGCCTTGGCTTTATCTGTTGAATACTTGAAATTGGCCAATAGTGCATCGGCCATATCTGTATTCACAAAGAATGTTGGAATCACCTCTTCACCACGTTGCTCCTCGTAGGCCAGACGCATACCCGGATTCTCCAAATAGTATCGCACACGGCTCAGGTACGTCTTATAACCGCTCTTCACAACGATCAATCCCGCAGCACCTTTTCGCTGAGCCAGTTCCCGCTTCTCACGCCAGTCACCGCTCCATTGCGACATGGTTTCAGTACCGGTGATAATGGATCTGCCCGATTTATCATACGGTTCACCCTCTATCACCATCAATACTTTTCCTCGCACATCCGCCTCATCTAAATTCTTGTAGTCTGAGTACTTTTCATCTTCAATCCCAAATCCCACAAAAACAATCTCCTCACCGGCAACTTGCGTTTGATCAAATCCCGGGAAGAAGAAAAAATCATCCATAAACGTCCAATCCTTACCATTTACGGTTGCAGTACTACCCAGTGATTTGATTCTCTTGAGCGGAAACTCTTGGTAATACGAACCATCCACACATGGAGCAATTCCCAGGGAAGCAAAATAGTTGCTGATATACTCAGCCGCCTTTTTTTGACCCGGCAGACCGGTTTCACGGCCCTCATATTCATCACTGGCCAGAATAGTAAGGTGTTTTTCGAGGTCAGCTGCAGTAATGGTGTTCGCGTACTTCATTACTAAACTGTCCATTTGCGCGAATGCGCCAACAGAGCATACTGCCAGGCAGCAAAGCGAAAGAATCTTCTTCATGATGTTTCTTTTAATCAGGAACAGGCAATTTTTTGAACTCTTCGGTCATGACGTCCACCCTCAAAATCTGTATTCAGAAATGTTTCTGCGATTTCAAGAGCGACCTCTTCAGACACGAATCGTGCCGGGATACAAACGATATTGGCATTGTTATGCTGACGAGCCAAAGCCGCAATTTCAGGAGTCCAGCACAGGGCTGCGCGTATTCCCGCATGTTTATTGGCAGTCATGCACACTCCATTAGCCGAGCCACAAATCAATATTCCCAATTCACAATCGCCCGACTCAACCGCTTCAGCAGTAGGATGAGCATAATCGGGATAGTCTGTACTATCTTCCGAGTGCGTACCAAAGTCGTTTAGATCGTGTTGAGAAAAGTGCTTTTTGATCACTTCTTTCAGGGCATAGCCGGCGTGATCTGAGCCAATAGCTAACTTCATACCTTTCATTTCGTTATGCGGCAAATATAAAACCTTTGCATGGCTGTAAAACGCTCCCTTTATACAGTAGGGAAGAAGGGCTTATTGACGGTATGATATGCGTGGGTATGGTTATGGCATTCGCCAAATGGTATAATTGCTCATTTGGCGAATGCTTAACTATTGAATACCAAAATGTTATCATTGAAATGAACAGGTGTTTGCATTTATGAACAGGGAAATGGTGGATTACACGAAATCGTGTTAGCAAGAGGGTGAAAACTTTATTTGACGAAGCCGAAATTTTCTTTCATTGGCTAACTTTATGAACAAAGCAAAAATTAAGGCTGTCAATTGCCGATAAAATGCGAACAGGAATTTACCGTTTTGTTCACGTTGCCTTTTGAAATTGTTATGAGCCCGGATCATTTTTCAAAACTGTTCATAACGGAGTGAATTGCTTTAAAATCAACTCGCTTATATGTTAACAGAGCGTGAATAAAAGTGGGAAAAATGTGTGAAAGTGATAAAAGCAAACGAAAGAGAAGCCCTTTTCCCACAGTATTAACAACCCTATGAATACTACTATTTCTTTTAAAAGAGAATTAATAATTAGAAGAGCTGTGTACAAGGTCATTTGTATGTGTTCAGCGCTGTTTTGGTTTTTTCAGATTCAGGCACAGCCGGGTGTGAATCCCAATGGATATAATCAGTTTTTTTATCCGAATGGCGTATTGAGCAGTGAAGGAAACCTGGTCGATGGAAAGCCGGATGGATACTGGAAGACGTATTTTGAATCGGGCGCCCTGAAAAGTGAGGGGAATAGAAAGCATTTTGAGCTGGACAGCGTGTGGACATTTTACCGGGAAGATGGATTGCTGGAGTCGCGAATTACGTATTCAGGAGGCGTGAAGCAGGGATTGGAGCAGATTTATTCCAAGGAGGGAAATCGAATTGAGGAGTACACATATGCGAACAACAAGCGTGAGGGAACTGCCCGATTTTACTACGAGAGCGGTGAATTGTACCGTGAAGTTCAGTTTGTCAACAACAAGGAATCCGGAAAAGGATACGAATACGCTACAGATGGCAGGATCATCACCTTTTTGAATTACGATGATGGATTTATTCGAAGCATTGAGAAAGTGAATCGAATGAACAAAATGGGACAGCGAACGGGGTATTGGATAGAGTTTTGGCCCAATGGAAATACGCGGGAGGAAGGAATTTGGTCGAATGGCGTTCGTAATGGGATTTTTAAGTTCTACACCAAAAAAGGCGAACTGGATCGAATTGAGGTTTATCGCGGTGGGGAATTGGTAGAGGATGCCGAAGAAACCATCATGCTTGATATCCGCAAGGAGTATTACGAGAATGGCAAGCTCAAGATGGTAGGTAGTTACAAAAACGGCACGAAACAGGGTGTGTTTCGCGAATATGATCAAGGTGGAGAAATCATCAATTCGTACGTTTATGAGAACAACGTGAAGACAGGTGAAGGGGTTGTGGACCCGTCGGGTGACTATCAGGGCAGTTGGAAATTGTACTATCCCACGGGAGAAATTCGGGCGGAAGGAAGTTTTTTAAACGGATTGAAGGAAGGCGAATGGGTCTATTACTTCGTTACGGGTAAAAAGGAACAAGTAGGCAACTACAAAAATGGACTGCCTCACGGTCCGTGGAATTGGTACTACGAGAATGGCGCTTTACTTCGGGAAGAGCGATTCCGCAAAGGGAAGGAGGATGGCTTGATGGTGGAATACGACGATCAGGGAATTGAAATCATCAAAGGCGAATTCATTGATGGTCTGAAAACCGGTCCGTGGATTTACACCGTAAACGACCACAAGGAAGAAGGATCGTACCTCGACGGTGAGAAAAACGGTGAATGGGTGCACACCTACGACAATGGAGAGATTCAGTTCAAGGGAGAATTTTTAGCCGGAATACCTGTGGGCAAGCATGTGTGGAAGTACCGTAATGGCACGATTAAGCAGGAGGGTAAATACAACAGTGGAGAGCGCCATGGAAATTGGGACTTTTCAGATGAGAGTGGACTTGAAACCTATTCGGTCAAGTACCGTTATGGAGAAGAGATCAAAATCAACGGTTCCAAGGTTCCTGAATCCAAAGGTTCCGACGACGATGTTAATTGATGAATACAAAACTTACTGCTCTATTTCAGCATGCTTCGGATCCCATTGTGGTAGTTGACGCAACTTCCCGCAATGTGGTGTACCTCAACAATCCGGCTGAGTCTTTTCTTCATGGCTGTGCCAGGGAACTGATCGGTAAGAATATGGGTGAGATCTTCCCGAAGGTACCCATGGATGAGGTATTCAGTAAAGTTAAAGACTTGTATTTGTACGCCGATGATTCCTACTTTTTTGGAGTGCAAACCACATTTCAATTATTCAAGTACCAAGGTAAGGAGGTGGTGCAAATAACCTTTCGGCACGATTTCAACAATCCTTATCAGCTGTTGTTTTCGAAAAACGTGGCCGGCATTTACAAAATTGATGTGGAGGGAATCATCATCAATTGCAATCCGGCATTTGCTCATATCCTGGGATACAACGATCCGGAAGAACTTATTGGCACACACGTTACCGGCGTCTATTCCGATCCGGCCGACCGAAAGAAGTTTCTCAAGGATCTTCAAAAAGGAACTTCACTCAGTAATTATGAAATTCTGCTGAAGCGAAAAGATGGAAAACGCGTTTGGTGCCTCGAAAATGCATTTTTAGACAACACAGGGTTATCCCATACCATCAATGGTACGCTAATCGATATTTCGGCCGTTAAAAGGGCTAAACTCAAGTTTGAACAGCTCTTCAACAAGTCGACCGATGCTATTCTTTTGATTGAAGATGGAAAAATCGTGGATTGCAATCCGCAGTTCGAGATCATTTTCAACAATACCAAAGAGCATGTTCTCGATCAATGCCCCTACCTCAACAAGGGATGTCTTATTGATCCGGAATTCAATGATATAGACCTGTTCAAGCATAAAATGGAACGGGCGCTACAAGGAGAATCTCAACGGATGTCGTTGGTATGTCTACGCGGTGACCAAAGTACGTTCCACGCCCAGTGGGATTTATCTTCGTTCAATTTAGATGATCATCAATATATCCAGGCTATTATTCGCGACGTGACGGATCATGTTGTGTATGAAGAGGCAATTCGAGCGAGTGAGGAACGGTTCAAAAAGCTGAGTGATGTAGCGATTGAAAGTGTGGTCTATGTGCGCGATGGGATGATTGTGGATTCCAATGACCAGTTCAGTAAGTTGCTGGGGTACAAGACCCGTCGCGAAATTACCGGGAAGCGCATAGAGGAATTCTTCAACAGTAATGATCTGGATCGTGTGCGTAAATCGCAGGAAATTGGCAGCAAAGCCAAATTTGAAGTTCATGCTCGCGACCGTTTTGACAGTTTGTTGTTTTTAGAGGCCGCCGGAGGAACTATTATGCTGGAAGAGCAGGAAGCCGAAGTGTATTTGTTCTACAACATCACTTCGCGAAAACGCGCGGAGATAGCCTTGGAACAAAGTAATGACCGGTACAAAAACCTGGTAGAAAACTCACCCAACGGTATTTTTATTCTCACCGATTTTCGGGTGAGGTACACCAATGCCAGCGGTATAGACTTGCTGGGTTTTCAGGACGAGGACGAACTGTATGATCAGGATTTCTTTCGCTTTATTCATCCGGCTGCGCATGAAGATGTTCGCCGCATTCTGAATCGCATCCGCGAGGGTGAAGATGTAGATTATACGGAGACCAAAATATGCCTCGCAAACGGCAATCAACTGGATGTTGGTTTAAAGGCCAATCTTACGGTGTATGAGAATCGTCCGTCGTTGCAGGTAACTCTCAATAACCTCTCCACCCGCGTCATGCTCATTCAGGAGCAGGTGCGTGCGCAAATTGCGGAAGAAATAAATGAGCTTCTCAAGCGGGAGATCGAGGAACATAAACTTACGCAGCAGAAGCTGATTGCTGCGGAAAATTTTACGCGAAACATCATTGAAAGTTCCATTGATATGATCATTGCCGTAGATGACAAGTCGCGCATTACGGAGATCAATGCTGCGGCTTTGCATCAGTTTGGCTATTCAGCAAATAGGGCATTGGGTATGGACGCCCGGAAGCTCTATGCCGGAAACGATCAATTCCGAGCTGTGATGAAGTCTTTGGAAGATGAGGGTGTATTTTCGGGTGAAATCACCAACATTACGAAGGGAGGTGAAGAATTTGTCTCCCTGCTTTCTGCCTCTTTGATACGAAATGAGAAGGGTGAAGTGCTGGGATCCATGGGTGTATCGCGCGATATCACCGAGATCAAAAAGGCCGAACTTGAGCTGAGAGCCAGCGAGGAGCGCTATCGCGATATTTTCGAAAATGCGTCAGATTTTATTCTGAGTATCGACGGAAAAGGCAAATTTATTTACGCCAATAATGCGTTCAAAGACTCGCTTGGTTACGATGATGAGGAATTGGCAGCCTTGTCCATTTACGATTTGGCGGATGCCGGAATATTGAACAAAAAGAAGAAGCTATTCTCCACTTTTGTGGGAGAAGATTTACGCATACTGTTTGAAGCCCGTGACGGCTCGATTTTCATTGCTGAAGGCTCGGCCAGCGTGCGCTACCAGGATGGAAAACCGCACTCCATTCGCGCCATTTTGCGCGACGTAACCCAGGCCCGACAAAAGGAACGCGAGGCATTGGAACAGAAGGCCAAATTGGAATCCATTTTCAATTCTACCCGAAACGTGATGATGTGGACCCTTGATCGCAAGTTTCAGGTAACGACGTGCAACAAGAATTTCGTTTCACACATGAGCGAAGTGCATGGAATGGAAGTAGGTCCGGGAACACCATTTCTGAAGCAAATCAAGAAAAAAGTCAATAAAAACCTGTACCAGAACCAGTTGGAATCGTTTGAGACAGCCTTCGAGGGCAAGCCACAGGAATTTGAATTGCCGTTGATAGACAAAAATGGCCATGCTTTGTGGCTGCAGGTCTTTCTCAATCCGGTAATGCTCGACGGGAACCTGGAGGAAATCAGTTGTTTGACCTACGATATTACCGATCGTATTGAGATTGACCGTAAAATCAGAGATTCGCTTAAAGAGAAGGAAGTGCTGCTGCAAGAAGTTCATCACCGCGTGAAGAACAATTTGCAGGTGATTTCGAGCATCCTGAATTTGCAGTCCAGCTATGTGACGGATGAAGGTACATTGGAAATATTGTCAGAGAGTCAGAATCGTATAAAATCGATGAGCTACATTCACGAATCCTTGTATCAGACCGCCGATTTTTCAGCAGTGGACTTTCCCGATTATCTGAATACACTGGTTCGCAACTTGGTTCATTCCTACAATTTGCATTCTGGAGCAGTAGAAGTCATCGCCGAGTATGCTGATGTTCACTTGTCGCTGGATCAAAGCATTCCTTGTGGACTTATTGTGAACGAACTGGTATCCAATGCGATGAAGTATGCCTATGCTGACGTAAGTACCCCAAAATTATGGGTCAAGCTGTCGCAGGAAGGCAAGAATGTTCAGATTAAGGTAGCCGATAATGGAGTGGGCTTACCTGCAGACTTCAAATATCAGGAATCGGATTCTTTGGGTATTCAATTGGTTTACACCCTTGTAGAACAATTGGATGCTACGATTGATGTGAATTCGGAGTCGGGTACTTGCTTTTTAATTACATTTGAAGTGCCCTAATCAAGACCAAGAATTCTCCCTATGGCTGTTAACATTCTCGTTACAGAAGACGAAAGCATTGTCAGAAAAGACATTGAACGAAGTCTGCAAAAACTCGGATATCACGTAATTGGTACTGCCGACACCGGTGAAAAAGCGGTGGAACTGGCACTGAAGCTCAAGCCCGATCTCGCCTTAATGGACATTATGCTCAAAGGAGAGATGACCGGAATTGAGGCTGCAGAGAAAATCAAAAGCCAGATTGACATTCCGATCATTTTTCTCACGGCTTATGCCGATGAAAAAACTTTGTCGAAAGCGAAGATCACGGAGCCACATGGCTATATCCTCAAACCTTTCAAGGAGGTGGATGTACAAACGTCGATTGAAATCGCTATTCACAAGCACAAGAAAGAAAGTGAACTCAAGGTGGAGAACGAGTTTCTCCGGTCGTTGAGTCGCCATAAAACGGATGCTGACTACTTGTTTGTCAAGAGCAAGTCGCGCCTCGTAAAGTTGGAGACTTCTGAAGTGATTGTAGTGGAAGCGTTGAAGGACTACGTAATCATCAACACGCCCGATCACAAGTACACCATCCACAGCACGATGAAAGACATCGAAAAGAAGCTTCCGGAGCGTGTTTTTCAGCGGGTGCACAGGTCATTCATCATCAATATGGATAAGATTGAGGCCATTCACAGCGCCAACCTTGTGATGCAAGGATATGAAAAGGACGTTCCTATTGGTGGTTCCTATCGCGATGCGATTTCGGATAGGATTAATGTGTTGTAGACGGAGCGAGTGTGAGTATGGAGAATGAAGGGGTATTATCCTAGAAATCAACTCTATAGAAGAAAATTGGCAGAAAACCCAGTTGGTATTCTTCGCGAATACTGGCCTGAGGGTCGTTGGATTCGTCGGGTGCATAGGTGAGTTTTAGGACGTTCTTCTGATTGGTAATATTCACCAAGTCAACACCCAATTCATGGGTGGCTTTGGGACGGTTCCATTTCACATTGATCTTCAAGTCGGCCCGAAAGTAGTCGCGGAATTGCAAAGAATTACGCAGGCTATCCACATATATAACCTCGCGAGCGGCGTTGCTGGCTACAATATCGGCCGGACCATAGCGGCGGCCCCCGGCCATGGTTACTTTCCCACCTGTTACAATAGACCAGGCCTCATTGATGGACCATTCTTTTCCACCCAAGGCATTCCACGCATAGTTGCCGTTGAAATCCGTATCGCGTTCCACACCATCGCTACCGGTGTAGAATGATTCAAATACTGATGCAGAAACCAGGAAGAAATACCCTTTGGAGAAAAACTTCTCCAGGGTTATCTCCACGCCATAGTTCTTGCCTGTTCCGGTGTTTTCCAGGGAGTCGGGGAAGAAACGAGAAAAGCCGGCGCCGGTGTTAACCAGGGAGAAACTTGATGGATTCATTGTCACCGGAATATTATACAGTCGTTGGTAGTATGTTTCAACTTTGATGCGCATGGTTTTACCCAGCAATTTGTCGTATGCCAATACAACATGATCGCTTCTCGTGAAATCCATATTGCGGTTGTACTGAGCAGGCTTTCCGCCGGCATCGGAATATGGTTGGTAGAAGTAGAGGTAGGTAGGTTGCAACTGACTGTGCCGCCCAACACCCAGGCTAAGGGTATGTCCGCCACGCATAATATGGCGCACACCCAGTCGGGGTTCTAGCCATGATTGACTGTTGTTGAGGGTAAAGAATTGATTGTGCAATCCGGCGTTGATGACCCAATTGTCGTTGGGCTTCCATTTCCACTGGATATAGGGCTGGATCAAAGCTGCTGCATCTTCTGATCCCCAGCGATGTTGAAATTGGTAGAAATTAGCTGATGCCGAGTCCAGGGTTCTGATGCTGTCGGTATAATTCCAGAAAAACACATCGGTATTCATACCCGCTTTTAGTATATGCTTTTTACTGATTTTACTATTGATCAGCAGCGCATTGGACACTTTGTTCTGGATGAAGTTATACCCCATAAGGTCCACCAGCGAGTCAACCACATAGAATTCATTGGCGTCGAGATGACGGTGTACCAATTCATGGTGAGAAATCTGTCGGTCGTGAGACCCTGCAATTACGGCCTTTACGTACGTACGTTCATTAAGAGGCTGCGACCACGACAATCCGCCAATTGCCATTCGGGACTTGAAGTATTGGTCGCGGTCGTTGTCGCCAAAGATGTTTCGTTCGGGTTGTTCCTGGTCGGAAATCAGGATATCCACGGAGCTGGCTCCACCAATACCCCAAAGGGCCAGTACGCCGCCATTTTTTTGTGGAAGTGAAATGCGGAATGCACCGTCCTGGTACTTAGGCACCGCTGATGTACCGATATCAATGCCCAGCAGTTGAAACAAGGATGCGGTGGAATATCGGTAGCTCACTAAATAGCTGCTCGATTTCTCGCGGTTAATAGGACCTTCAGCAAGCACCTCCGTTCCCAGAAGGCCGAATTGTCCGCTGAACTGGTGTTTTGCGGCATTGCCGTTGCGCATATTGACGTCAAAAACACCGGCAATAGAATTTCCATATTCGGCCGGAAATGCACCGGTGAAGAAGTCGGAATTGGACAGAAACTTATTGTTGAGAACAGCCACAGGCCCACCTCCGGTTCCCGGAATGGAGAAGTGGTTGGGATTGGGGATGTCAATATTTTCGAGGCGCCACAGAATGCCCTGGGGACTATTTCCGCGCACTACAATATCGTTTCGGGAGTCGTCGGCACCTTGCACACCTGCAAAGTTGCTGGCCATTCGGGCGGGGTCTCCACGACTTCCCGCATAGCGATCGGTTTCAGCAACATCGAATTGTCGGGCTGAAACGGTTGCCATTTCATTAAGTGCTTCACCGTCGCGCGTGACCTGAATTTCGGCTGCTTCGATTTGGGTGACGGCTTCTTCGAGGCTGATATTGAGAACTGTTTCCTTTCCCGAGTTCACAATAACATTGTCGAGGACGCGGCTTTGATAGCCTATGAACGAGAATTTGACTTTATGTCGGCCCACGCGGACTTTAGTCAGTTCGAATTTTCCATTCACATCAGAGGCTGTGGCCAGCAGTTGAGAGGTATCGCTCAGGAGCTGGACGGTGACACCCGGCAGCGGGAACTTTGATTCTGAATCCACAACCGTTCCGCGGATCGTCTGAGTTATTTGGCCTTGTGCCTGAGCACCCATAAACCATACCATGGCGCATGAAAAAAGGATGCGGGTAAGTAAGCCATACGGCAAATGAAAACGTAGCGTACCATTCATGAAGCCAAAGTTTGCCGAAATATAGGGAAGAAGAAACAGTAGATTTTGGGAAAACGTATATTTTGGATTAAGGCGTTGATGACGGGTTGGATTGATTTGTTTTACACAAATTAGGTTGTGGAACATAGAAAAATGAGCGAGTGGAATGTTGGTGACCCAACAGGAGTTGGTGTACTATTTCCGTACGTGAAAAATTGTATTCTTTGATTGATCGAAAAGGATGGATCCAAAGTCTTTTACCTGAAGTTTACGTGAATAGTTGCTCGTGCACCCTGTAATTCGCATTATGTACATGGCAACGAAAAGAGCTTAACCGTAGCCATTGCCTTATGCTTCAACCCGTGAATCCATAAAGGTCCGATCATTTCCTTTTCCCCCGTGCTTTCCGTAACTTCATGGCATGAAGAAGCTACTCTTACTGGCTGGTTTGGCATTTGCCGTATGGCATAGTCACGCTCAACCCAATAGCAATACCATCAATCAACTGGTAAACGATTTTTTAGTGTCGAGCCCTACGCCGGCGCTGGTGGGATGTGCTGTGAAAGGTGAAGAAATTGTGTGGATGCATGCCTATGGAATGGCCAATGCCGAACAAGGAATGCAGGCCACTGTGGATACACCCTTTATGCTGGCTTCGGTTTCCAAAACGTTTACAGGCATGGCGCTGATGCAGTTGTACGACGATGGTTTATTTGATTTACAAGACCCAGTAAATGAATATCTTACGAACTTTCAAGTGATTCATCCCGGACACCCGGAAGTGGTAATTACCTTCCAACATTTACTCACCCATACCGCTGCCATTCGTGATAATTGGGATGTGATGCCGGTATGTGATGGGGATTGCGCGCAGGGCCTTGGAGATTTTATGGAGAGTTACCTTGACGAGGGCGGACAAGTGTACAATGCCGACAATAATTTCTATGGATATGCGCCCGGTGAACAGTATGATTATTCCAACATTGGAGCGGCGCTCATTGGACACCTGGTGGAAGTTTTGACCGGTGAAGATTTCGACGCCTATTGTGAGAGCCATTTATTTGCCCCGCTTTGTATGGACAACACACATTGGTTTTTAAGTCAGTTTTCGGATGTATCGGCCGTGGCTGTTCCTTATGACACTGTATTTGGCGATGCGGAGCCGGTGGACCATTATGGCTATCCCGATTATCCCGATGGGCAATTGCGCAGCAGTATCCGCGATGTAGCAAATTGGCTGTTGGCTTTCGTGAATCAAGGATCATTTAATTTTTCCCAGGTTGTGAGTTCGGATACCTATGCACTTGCTTTATCAGACCAGTATGGCGGTGACCAGGGTTTGATTTGGTACCAGGCGTTTTATGACGGCGATGAGTGCTGGGGCCACAATGGGGGTGATGTCGGAGTAACCACCGAGATCTTCGTGTGTCCGGAAACCCAGGTTGGTGTAGCAATCCTTACCAACGGAGGAGAATATTTTGATGAGCTGTTGGAACCTATTTATCAGTGGGCGAAACAAGCCGAAGCTACCGGGTCAGGATGGCCCGATTGTGCAGCGTATGTAGAAGATTTCACAACGACCGATATATACGTGTTTCCAAATCCGGCGGATGATGTCTGGATGGCCGGAGTGGCTGAGGAGGACGAGGCGTACAAA
>JAGQVX010000139.1 GCA_020437755.1 Flavobacteriales bacterium | reverse complement strand
CGAATACACGCGGATAGCACCCGTAGCCGCTTTGCGCGATGCTTTGAATTGCTCATCCTGCCCAAGAGCTGAAGAGGGTTCATACTCGGCGTAGTTGTTATACCCGTATGCCACGGCCATAAAATAATAGGTCTTGTGATTGATCAATCGGGTATCGCCGGTGGCAAATGCATCCTGGTCAATCATGAAAGAATGCGACACTCCTTCATTGGCCGCTTCCACCATGAGCACCGGAACCGGGTATCCCAATGCAGGATCGGTAGCGTAATTGATGCAGTTCGTTACATCATCCTGAATATCGCACTGATAGATCAAT
Source organism: Flavobacteriales bacterium (assembly GCA_020437755.1). GTDB lineage: Bacteria > Bacteroidota > Bacteroidia > Flavobacteriales_D > Sanyastnellaceae > JADFAK01. The sequence continues at coordinate 8,679 of JAGQVX010000139.1, read as the reverse complement.
CGCGCCCGTTCCACGTCGGTCAGTTCATTGGCCGACACTGTATTGTCCGCGAGTTGGTACACCATATATCCTTGAAATGTGTACGACCGTCCCAGAGTATCGAGCATCAATCCGGAAATGGGTTCTTCCGGAATTCCCGGATCAAAAGCCAGGTAGCCTTCATGATAATTATTGGAAAGCGGATTCTCATTGGTCAGGGTCAGGATCAATTCACGATTCAGTTCCTGGATTTGCACATCGGGAGCATCAGGACCGGAAACCAACTCGAAGCAGTTATCGAAGAGCGCCTGGGCCTTGTCATCAGCGATGCGAAGCAGTTCAACGGAAGAAAACGAGTCTCCTTCGTACGATCGTGCGTAGAGCACACCAATGGTAATGTTATTCCAGTCACCCGGTTCCAGGGTAAACGGACCGGAACTCTGCATAAACCTGCGGTCATTTGGTGGATTTCCGCTCGACACCTCCGTCCAGGGTTCGGTGGCAATACCTGCTGTTCCCCATTTCAAGGGATCGGTATCACCAGGAAACATGTAATCGGCCGGGATATCCAGATTTGCGCCTACATTCGGATTGTATCCATCTCCTCCATATGCCATGCGCTGCCCATTTTTCCAGTACCCTTTGAGGAAGTTGTAATAATCAGAAGCCACCGTAGGTCCTCCCGTTGGGCCCGGAGAAGACCAATAGTAAACGAATTTGCGCATGCCAAATCGCTCGTTGTCAATGATGCCATCACCATAACCAATTCCAATCCCCCGATACGGGATTCCCTTAGCATCCGTGGCCTCAATAAAATTCTCGGCCAATGGATTATCCACATTATCTTCATCCTGATAAGGCCCTTCGAAGAAGTCTACACCCACTGCAGGTGGAAAGGCGCCATATCCCTGACTCAGTCCGGTGGGATTATCGAATGCATCACCATTATAGGCATACCCCAAACCTCGCTGCACATCACATCCAACGTAATCGTCGGTATGTCCGCCCACATCCGAATCGATGTAGGTTCCAAAATAGGTTTCGGTGAGGGTTTGCGTTCCCTGATTAATCAACACAAAGTTGTAAAAGGTCATATTATTGACCTCATCGTTGGTGGCAAATGCGAAGGCTTGCGCCCGTATTTCCATCCCTATCGGTTCGCCTTGTGACTCGGTATGAATGTTTCCTTTATCATTGAAAATCCAGTAGAAGGTTTGGTCTCCAAACAAAGGCACAGGATCGGTTCTTCGTCGTTGTTCGCAGTCAATTTCCTGCAAAAAGTCATACCACGGATAGTCCCCAACGGCAGGGTTATAGAAGCCATCACCATCATAATCCAGGAAGGGTGCCAGGTAATAATCTTGTCCCTGCGCGGTATTACCGTGCGCCGGGTATTCGTAGAAATACCCCGGAATTGCATAGCCGTCAGGAAACTCTGTTTCCACATCACAGGTGGGGTCATTGAGGCAATCAAAATACTCACGGTGTCGCTGTGCATCCGCCTTTTCCGATGTAAAAAAACGATCCCATTCCAAACATTCAGGTCCCTGAATTTCGGCGCTTCCGTCGTTGGTGAGCGGGCCGGGCCAGTAATCATTTCCGGAAGCCCGGTAGGTTATGGCCGCAAGCTTCAGTTGTTGATCCGGACTGATGCCACCCATCCAAAGTGCGCCGGCGTATATCATAGAGACTCCACCCCCGCGTGGCACTTCGTAACGTCCTCGGCCGGTTGAGCGGTCAAGCCATAAGCTACCGCCGGTTTCAATGAGAGCACGTACATTATTCCATTGGAGATCACGCACTGCTGTGGAAGGCGCGCATCCTTCGGCACGGGAAGTTTGAGGCAGCGGCTCCACAAGGATTTTCCCGTTGGCAAGAAGTTCGGAGGTGTTCTGGCATTCGCCAAATAGAGGAGTGCACACCAATGCGCACCACAGGCCGTAAACAAGGATTCTCACAACAATTTCAGGTTTCTAACGGGGCTCAAGATAACAATAACCACCTGGAATGCACCGACCCACAGCCCAAAACGAAGCGATAAATTTCGGTGCTAGACCATGAATTATTAAAAAGGAGATCATTACAACAGGTGGTTGTACGAAGCTACTCACCATCCATCTGCACTAACGTCCGGAATCCGCCATAGACCATCCGTGAGGCATCAAAGATCTTCCGTTCCGGAAGGCACAGCGGCGCAACCAAATTGGCCATGCGCTCATCGCGAGGTACTTGTCCATTTGCGGAATCGCGAACCTCCTTCGAAGGGAAGACCACCCAACCAAACACCACTACCTCACCGTCTTGCGCATCAGCCGCATCAACAAACGACCGCGTTCCCTCCAACCTCAGGTCGTCTCCAATAAACTCGTAGTAAGCCAGGGCGCCGTACTCCTTCCAGATGGCGGCTACTTGTACGGCTATCTGTGCGTATTCTTCAACGTAGACAGAGGGGAGCGGGAAGATGAATCCATCGATATAGTGAGAGGAGGTGTTGGGCATGGGGGTGATTTGTGAACTTTTTGAATGAAAACACCGTGTTCACACAAAGATACAGAACACAAGCCAAGTACATCAGGGGTTCCTTATCCTCTTATCTCAACGAACTATTGGCAATCAATAACCTCGTTCAACGTAGCAATCTTACTCCCTTTCTTACTGTAGTACTCAATCATTTCAGGGATATTCTTCTTGTTGTAACTGGTGATGCAATCGGACAAAATGTTCACCTTAAACCCCGCTTTGACCATCGCATTGTTGGTTGCCTTTACACACGCTATGGCATCGGCACCAGTAAGATAAAACTCATTCACTTTGTACGTATCCACAAATGCTGCAAACTCATCACTACTTAGCGCACTGCCCTTATACTTGGCAAATACATTGTCAGAGACCAGCTTCAAGTCTGACGTCAACTCTGAACCGAAAGTACCGGGCTTGAATTTCTTTATTTTCTCCGACAAGTATTCATGCCGAATGTACACGACATGAATTTGGTTTTGTACAGCCCAATCAATCGAAGAGTTAATATTATCAATTATCTCTTTGTAGTTCTTTGTGATGTCGTTCTGAATATCAATTACAACGAGTGCTTTGTGCTGCATGAGATTTTGGATAGAAATACGTTTGGGATCAATTTGGTTTTTGGAGAGATGGGCATTTAAACTTTTCATATATGAGTTTCCTTCCTTTGACTTTGTCCCAAGGGAGGTTCAGTCAAATTTGCACAACTGGAATGACAACAAATTACTCCTTCACAAAACGATAGCTCTGTACATTTTTGTCGCTTTCAATAGACAAAACATACATCCCCGGCAGCAACGAGCTAACATCGACAGTGGCGGAATTACTGCGAATTAATTGCGAACTCACCGCTTTACCGCACATCTCGGTTATAATCACCCGACATGATGGATGAGCTACCTCAACAAAAACATTTAAGTAGTCAGAAGCCGGATTCGGGAAAATTGTCCACTCGCCTTGTTCTTGCTCATCTACTAGGGTTTCATTATTGGCATAGAAGAAGAAATGGGTTTCATCGTATTCCCCATCAACATAGAAATTCCATAGCTCAAGTATCGGACGGGCATGTCCCGCCTGATAAAACGAATAATTATACTGGGACTCGTCTGTGTACCATTCCCCATCATCCCATGAATCAATATGGAATGCTATCGATACTAAAAACACCTCTGAAAAGGTCGCACCGTCCGGAAGAACTAATGTCCCGTATCCATTGGTTTCTGCGGCGTACCTAGCCCTGAGAACCCCCAAGTCGTAGATGACATACTCAACAACATTATTTCCAATTTCAATTGGCAATGCACATTCATTGATGGGGGTTGAATTGTTCACACCATTCGAACTCGCGTCTCCCATCTGTGTATAATAACCATCAGTTAAGTTGAAAAAACCGAAGCTTTCCACTCCAAGGCCACCAGGGAAGATATTTATCGCGTAATCTGCTCCGGGAAATTCGCCTAGATAGCCTGTGCTTTCCGCAGAAACATACGGATAGGCAATCATATCCGAATCAATGGGTGCCAAGGTGGAAAAATCCCAAGTCACTCCTATCCCTGGGTTCGGCACTTGTTCTTCATCCAACGGAAATTCGTTAAAATGATAGTAATCAATACTATTCAACACTGGCATAAGCTCATCGGGTGTAATGGACTGAGCGAGTACTCCAGAACAAACCAAGAGCATTGGAAGTAGAAGCATATTTTTCATAGTTATATTACTTTGGAAAGGCATATATGATTCAGAATTCATACGAATATACATCAAACACCGAACCCAAGCATTCTCCCCAGATCACAATGTCCTTTCATGAATTAAAATGCATCGGATACATCTTGGGGAGGGGCGTGTGGGGGGATCTTGTGGGGCTGATCTCCTGGGATTCGCGTGTGAGACGCGATAAATCGCGTCTGTACGGGGGGGGGGTATCAGTTTGGGTTCGGTCAATACTTAAAAAGCCGGAAAACAATGGAGAACTCCTCCTTTATTGTTTTCCGGCTTTTGATCGGCCTGGTAACCTGTTTACCGTTTCAACACGCGTTGCACCGCTGTTTGTTGATCCTTGCCTTCCAGTTTTAGCAGATAATAACCTGGCTTTAAATGAGCCATATTGACTTCTCCTTGAGGATTATCAAGAGAAAACAGCACACAGCCTGACAAGTCAAGAACCGAAATCTTCGCTATCCTTTCCGTCGTAACAATGTGGAGCACATCTCCCACCGGATTGGGGAAAACCTGAATTGCGGAGGCCAAACCGGTTTCATCAACACCCACATCGCCACCAACTTTCCAGGTGCCGTTTTCATACCAATTGGCGTAGTACACCCCATTGAAATAGCTCATGCTGGTAATGCCATCCCAATTCTCCAAAGAAGCTGATGAACTCTCCAATAATTCCCAAGAGGTAGTGGAGGTGTTGTATTGATACACGCCTCGTGGTGATTCAAAAGAATTATAGGTACAAATCTTTCCATTTAAGTTCCATACTCCCCAAATACCGCCGTAATTCGTCCCTCCACCATTAGGCAAGCCCGCTTGCGCAAGTGATGTCCAATTCGCACCATTGTCATTGGAGACTTCAATCACCCTTTCAGCAATGGGGAGAGCTGTAGCGCCATAGTGGTAGATGGCTGAACCATCAACAGCGAGGAAGGATTTATCCCAAGTCCCCCCGGTGAATGTCCAGGTCTCCCCGTTGTCGGTTGATAGTGCGTAACCGGCATTCATGTCGGCAATTAATACTGAAGGGGTCTCCAGGAATTGTTCAACGTAGTTTCCACCCGTACCTCCATAGCCATAAGAAGGTGTGTTGTTCCAGGTTGCTTGCGTATAACTCGTGCCGTCATCTGTTGAGTAGTAGATGGCCGGGGGCTGAGGTGCGCCTGCTCCATTGTGATAGGTAGCAACAAACTTTTTTCCTCCCAACATCGAGATCGAGGTTGGAGGCTTGTAACCAAAGGCCTGTAAATCTACCTGTTGAAACGTTGCTCCTCCGTCTCCCGACTTGTGAAAAACATTTGCCCCCATGGCGTAAAGGGTGTCGCCGATCAGTGCCAGTCGGATGGCGTCCAATGCAAAACCCATTGGGTTGGTATCTTGCACCACCGACCATGTGCCGGAATTTGGGTCATATTCCATTATCCCGCCGGCAGTTCCCGCAAGAATATTTCCGCTTCCCTGAAGAATGAGATTGGATGCATCGGCAGGTGTTCCATGCTTCTTGATAAGCGAACCTTCTCCATAGTTGTCAAACTCACACACCCCATTGTCGGTCCCAACCAACAAATGGCTATCCTTCCAAAGCTGCATGGTTCGAATACCCGCTACAGCCTGGATCATTGTCCATGTAACTCCCTGATCGGTGGATTTCCAAATGCCAGACAAATTCACTGATAAAATGTGGTTGTCGTTGATGTGAATGAACTTGGTGCCATAGTCCGAATAAGAGGTATTTGGCAAATCAGCATTTTGCCACGACGTTCCGTAATCATCGGTATACAGAATAGGAAAGCCATTGAGATTCGTATACACCAGGATTCGTTCTCCAACTTTTACAAAATCCTGAGCCATTGTAGTCGTCATTATTCCACCTCCAATATCCGTTACCGGTTCGGTAACAACCGGTGTCCAGGTCAATCCGTTGTCGTGCGAATAAGATGTGGTACCTGAAGCAATGCCTCCTGAACAAATCCAAAGGGTATCCCCACCGAGATGTCGTATTCCGTGAGTTATACCCCCATTTCCCGTGGAAACCCAATCATCCGTACCAAAATCAAAGCGATTCGGATCGAAATTGGTTCCGCCCATCATACAGCTGTTCGGACCAGAAGTGCTTGCGGTAGGAACCGCGATCGATGAAATAGTACCGGTTCCGCCCACGAAACTATCACCAAAATCATCCGACTGATAGATACGTGCATCGTTATTGGTACCTACTATAAGCTTATCGTCAACATACTCTATCGTACGGGGGTCAACATCTGCCGGAATTCCATTGGTTAATTGCTCCCAAATCACTCCGCCGTCTGTGGTTCGGAAGAGCCCTTCATTGTATCCCATAAATGCGGTGTCTCCACTTGCCCAAATGGACCAGCATTGTGCGGATGTATTTAACGGACCGCCCGTAAAAGTCATTTGAGAATAGCCTATTGCACAAGTCAAAAGTACCAGTGCCAGAACGCAACTTTGTTTCATTGAACTGCTTTTAAGTATTGCGTCCAAATTTCCGAAGCCTGAGCACGGCACTCAATAGGTCATATGCACCATATGTACTGGTAAGGATTAGGCCAACAACTACATGCCCGAGTACAAACGGCCCATTATGTTATCAGTCCAAATTGATACGCTTTCTGAACAGCCTCGGCTTTATTGGCAACCCCCATTTTCCTGTAGAGGTTCTCCTGATGCCTGCGCACCGTATTGGGAGAGATGATCAGATTCGCTGCAATTTGTTTGTAGTTTAATCCCTTGGTGATTTGTTGTAACACTTGCAACTCCCTTTCCGACAGGTCGAAATGGGCACTTTCGATGTTAACAGATTCAGGATTCCTTACCATCTTCATAGCCTTCAGGGCAATACCCGGCGACAGTGCCGCACCGCCATTTAGCGTATGCTTGATTCCGTCGAATATTTCCTGAGGCCCGCTCTCTTTGACCAAGTATCCTGCAGCCCCGGCCTGAATGGCTTCATAAACGGTTTGATCCTCATCGAGGATGGTCAGCATAATGATTTTAATCTGGGGATAGATCCGGCTAATCTCCCGCGTTGCTTCAATGCCATTCATAATCGGCATCTGAATATCCATCAGGATCACATCGACATTTGAATCTTGTTCCAGTTCTGAAATCAACTCCGCTCCGTCGAATGCATGAAACTTGACCTTAAACTCATCAAATAACCCGAGCTTAGCCATCAATGACTGGGCGAGAAAACTGTTATCTTCAGCAAGCGCAATTCTAATCATGTACAAATTTTCTCACTTTTTATTTCAATGGCAATGGTGCAAACACCCTATTGATATCCCAAGGTCATTGTTATCCGAGTTCCGGATTCTGCGGACGAATTGATACTGAGCTCAACTCCAATCTCTTCAGCTCTCGACTTCATCCCCTTTAATCCACTACCCAATTTGGAAGATTGCTCAGGATCGAACCCACAGCCATTGTCCGAAATCGACACGATCACCTGGTGTTCATTGTTCTCGAATCGGACAATAATTTGCGATGCCGCGCTATACTTGAGTGCGTTGTTAACGCCTTCTTGTATGATCCTAAACATGTTGATGGTCTGAGTGGAACTCAGTTCGAAATCTGCATTACACGAATTGATACAGGAAATGCCACAGGTAGCAATGGCATCGACCTGTTCGATGTAGCGCTCAACACGTTGTTTAAGTTCAGAATAGAAAATGGCTTTGCTACTCACGGCCCAAATGGCTTCACGCAACTGATTCATCGTATCTTTTGCGAAAACGCTAATAGCTGCAATCTCGTCATCTTCCTTATTTCTAAAAAGCCGTATTTCCAGGGAAGAAATGATATGCGACAAGCGAGCCCCGATATTATCATGGAGTTCTTTAGAAATGCGGAGCTTCTCTTCTTTGACCTTAATTTCCTTTTCTCGAATAAGAAGCTCCTGCTTTTGTTGAGCCCTACGGTATCCCAGGAACAGCAGGAAAATCGTACCCAAAACACCACCTGCCATCAACAAAATCCAGAAGTTCTTCTGTGAATTTTCCAATTCTGATTTCGCCAGGTCTTCGTTTTGAGACGCCAACGCTGCGTTTTGTTCAGCAATCAATCTGTTCTTTTGTTCACTTTCAAATTTCTCCTTTATCTCGAAAATGGCTTCTGCTTTTTCCATGGAAAACAGCGAGTCTTCATATATTCTAAGTTGATGAGAGGCTTCGTATGCCTTTCTCCAATCCTGGCGTTCCTTGAACACCTTGATGTATTGTTCTGATATATTCCGAAGGGTAAAAACATTCTCCTTCTCTTTGGCAAGGATTTCTGCTTGTTGCAAAAAGAACTCGGCGCTATCCAGGTTACCCAAACAAATATGGTTCTTTCCCATACTGTATAAAACCTGCGACCTGTGAAACTCATTTTGCAACTCCAAAAAAATCCGCAACGCATCCCTGTTGTACATCAGCGCCGAGTCGCACATATTCCTCTTGTCGAGCG